>CAJXGR010000232.1 GCA_913053665.1 uncultured Spirochaetia bacterium | reverse complement strand
CTGAATTCCCTTCTTTTTAATGAGTACGGCTACTCTATCAGAGGGTTGAGCGCCTCTTTTATACCAGAACTGAAGTTTTTCTTCATCTAGGCTTACACGCTCGTCTTCATTTGTTTTAATAGGATTATAAGACCCAACCACATCGATACTTCTGCAATCTCGTTTTTTTCTTGAATCACAGATAATAACATGATAATAGGGTTTCTTTTTAGTACCCGCTCTAGAGAGTCTCATTCTAACCAATTTATGCCTCCTCAAGCTTTGGAGCCTATAATCTCCATTGTTTTCTTTATAATATAATTTGAGTCATCATTCTTAAAATCCCAATAAGTCTATAAATATCAAGATTTTATCAAAACATCTATATATTCACGTTCCAAAGTCAACCAGCCATTCCACCCATCAGGCCCTGAAGGGACTTGGGATTTTTTCTTAACTTTTTCATCATTTTCTGCATGACATCAAACTTCTTGACAAGTTTATTGACCTCTTGGACCGATGTGCCGCTTCCCAATGCGATACGGCGTCTACGGCTTCCATTTAATATCCTTGCATTCCCACGCTCTTTGGGGGTCATCGAGAGTATAATGGCTTCCGTGTGAATAAGTTCTCGCTCATCGACATCCTTAGCCTTATTCGGACCTTTCATGGGAAGCATATCCAGCAAGCCTTGCAGCGATCCCATGTTCTTGATCTGGCGGATCTGAGCCAGGAAATCATTCAAATCAAACTTGTTTTTCAAGAACCTTTCTTCAGATTTGGCGGCTTCCTCCATATCAATGGAAGCTTGTGCCTTTTCTACAAAGGAAACGACATCTCCTTTCCCAAGAATCCGACCTGCAATGCGGTCAGGGTGGAACAATTCAAAGTTATCAACCTTCTCGCCTGTTCCAATGAACTTAATGCTCTTTCCCGTTGTTCTTTTAATGGATAGAGCGGCTCCTCCACGGGTGTCACTATCGAATTTCGTTAATATAATACCACTAATATCAAGACGTTTATCAAACTCACTCACCACGTCCACAATATTCTGACCTGCCATCGCGTCTGAAACAAAGAGGATTTCATCGGGCTCTACAGCTTTCTTGATTTGAACAAGTTCTTTCATAAGAGTATCATCAATTTGCAGGCGACCCGCCGAGTCAATAATGACAAGATGATAATCCTTTTCCTTAGCGTACTTCAGAGCTTGTTTGCAGATCTTAAGGGGGTTGTCCTTGTCTCCACCAGTGAAAATCCCTAAGTCGCACTGTTCAGCCAGGACTCTAAGCTGATCCTTGGCGGCCGGACGATAGGTATCCGCTCCCACAAGGAGAACGCGTTTATTATCTTTTAAATAATAGCCTAATTTAGCGCATGTTGTTGTTTTACCTGATCCCTGAAGCCCAACAGTCAGGATGACAGAGATTCCTGTCTTTTTAAACTGAAGTTCAGCATTGTGACTCCCCATGACATCGATCAGCTTGTCATGAACCACTTTGATGAACTGCTCTACAGGGGTGACGCTTTTAATGACCTTCTCGCCGAAAGCCTCTTGTTCCACCTCCTGAATAAACTCTTTAACAACTTTATAGTTTACATCTGCTTCCAGGAGGGCTAATTTGATCTCCCGAATACCATCTTTGATATTGCTTTCTGAAAGCCGACTTTGACGTCTTAAAGACTTGATGATCTTGTCAAATCGGCCTGTGATGTTATCCAACATACATTCATCTCAATATAATAATGACTATAATTAAAAGACCAATGTTGAAATATATTGGATTCAACAGGAGATGTCAATGTTTTTTGGTTTTTTTTTACAAGAGAGTTTTGGGGGACTTTTTTAAAAGAAATTAACCGCCTTTTACCTGGATACAAAGGGATTCAAAGGGATCGATGCTGGCAAAATAATTGGGTAAAAGGACTGTTGTAGAGGAATATTCCACAATGATTGCCGGACCGTGAATGTGATTCCCCGATTTCAGTTTGTCTCTATTGTAAACCTTTGCCTGATAAGCATGACCATGAATAATAACTTCTTTTTCCTTTATAAAAGCCCTTTTGGGGTCAGTCCCTTCAAGGATTTGTTCTTTGATAGATGGTTTTTTAGTTATACCAATAACTTTTATCCGAATGGTAACGACTTCACAAGGTTTCTCGGGACTGCAATAATTATAAAGTTGCTCATGGAGATTATGGAAAGCCGGCAGATAGTGTTCCGTGAAAGGGACGTTCAACTCAAAGGATTGGCCTATATATCTCATATCGAGAGATTTTGCAATAATTATTTCCTTCCGGCTGAATCCTTCTTCCAGCAGATCATGGACTCCTTTATCGATAAGCTTCTGAAACTCTTGATCCAATTCATTCAGGGGAACAAGTTCCGTTTTCGATAGAATACTTTGTGAATAGTCTTTTACAACATTCGATAAGATCATACCTGTGGCTGATAAAAGTCCCGGGTTTTGGGGGATGATTAATCCGGGGATAGAAAGGGCATCCATCAAGTCGCAAGCATGAAGCCCACCAGCCCCTCCAAAGGAAACGAGAGTATAATCCTTTGGGTCATAGCCTTTTTCAACAGATATAAGCCGTATGGCCTGTTCCATCTTATGGTTGGCGATACGAATGATACCATCTGCCAGTTCTACAGAGCTTATACCAAGAGTTTTGGCCATTTGATCAAAGGGGTCTTTTAAACTCTCTGGGTATAAGGACATATGTCCACCCAAGAAAAACTCAGGGTCCAAACGCCCCAGGAAAAGATGAGCATCTGTAACAGTGATTTGATCGCCCTTTCCATAACATATAGGCCCTGGATCAGCACCCGCACTGATAGGGCCAACACTTAAGGCCCCACCATCATCAATGAAAGCGATAGACCCGCCCCCAGCCCCTACAGTATGAATGTCAATCACGGGGATTTTAACGGGGATGTTGTTGATCATGGACTCATTGGTTGTTTGAATAGCCTCATTGCATAAAGATACATCTGTAGACGTTCCCCCCATATCAAATGTAATGATATGGTTTGTGCCACTGAGTTTGGCGATTTCAAAAGCCCCCAGCACACCTCCCGCCGGGCCAGAAAGGATGGTGTGAACAGCGTCACGCTTTGCTTTACCAATACTGATCGCTCCGCCATTGGATTGCATGATCCTGACTTTAGTTTTGTGGAGCTTACTTTCAAGGCTGGTGAGGTAGTGAGTCATAATGGGAGAAACCAATGCGTTCACTACAGTTGTTGTCATTCTTTCGTACTCACGATATTCAGGGACTATCTCCGAGGACAATGAGGTTGGAAAGGCTAATTCTTGAAGTCTCTTACCTATTTTCTCCTCATGACCAGGGTTTTTATAGGAAAATAAAAAACATACCGCGATCGACTCAATGGATTTATCCCTTTTAATTTCATTTATAAGCTCCTGAATATCCTCATCCCTTAAGGGTTTTACGATTTCACCGTCTTTGTTTATTCTCTCTGAGATGGGAAAACGGAGATCTGTGGGGATTAAGACAGGCTTTGAGTCAACAAATATGTTATAGAGATCCAGACGGTTTCCCCTTCCAATCTCTAAAATGTCCTCAAAACCTTGAGTGGTGATTAAAGCAGTTTTAGCCGTTTTCCCTTCTAGAAGAGCGTTAGTCGCCACAGTGGAACCATGAATCAATACTTTCTCATCTGAGCCGGTGACGATCTCCTTGAGACCATTGATAACCGCTATAGATGGGTCTTTTGGAGTGGATAGGGTTTTATAGCATTGAACTTTTTCTCCATCGAAGAGGGTGAAATCAGTGAAGGTACCACCCGTATCTACGCCTAGAACAACCATAAATAGTATTTCCTGGCTCATTACACAACTAAAACAAGTTGATTTTTTCTATTATATAATGTAATTCGAACGAGTCAGTTAGTAAATTCTTTTCATAAAATAGTCAAGATAATTATGAATAAAGATCGAATTATTATAATCTCTATTCCACTCATCGATTACACCTCGATACTACTGACTGCCAAGATGATCATTCACCTTATATTGCATTTTTTTTATTTTTTCCTTTGTTCCCATAAGCATCTAAAGGCCATGTACCCAAATGGTGACATACACTTCCTGGAAAAAGGGAATATATTGCCTATAGAGTTTTTTTCATTATTAAAATAAAGATGGTAATTAAAGGGATTTAGTTGTTATGAATGAATATTCGTGAGTATGACAGCTAAACATCTCTACAGTAAATAAATAGCTAAAGGTTAATATTGAGGGAAGAAAAGATATCACCTTTATACCAATTTGATTTGGCCTATCAGCCTTCTCTTCAGCATTATATAGCCGGTGTTGATGAGGCTGGCAGAGGTCCTTTAGCGGGGCCTGTTGTGGCCGCATCTGTCATACTGGATTACAGAGATATAATCCCTTCTATCAATGACTCTAAGCGACTTTCTGCAAAGAAGAGAGAGTATTTACTAGGTCGGATAGAAACAAACGCTCGCTCTATCGGTATTGCTATTGTGGATCACACAACTATTGACGAGATTAATATATTAAACGCCAGTAAAAAGGCCATGAAAATCGCATTAGACCAACTGGACCCACCACCCCATATGGCACTTATTGATGCTGTGTCATTGGATGATCTAGACTATCTTTATTATCCAATCATCAAGGGAGATGCCCGCAGTGCCGCTATAGCCGCCGCTTCGATCGTGGCAAAGGTCACGCGAGATCGTCTGATGATGGACTATCATAAAGAATATCCGTCCTATCGGTTTGATAAACACAAAGGTTATCCAACTCAAGAGCATTTGAGGGTCTTAAGACAGATTGGGCCTTGTCCTATCCACCGAAGGACTTATAAACCAGTTAGAGATGCGATAGAAGCGTTTAGCTTTAGGAGGGTTTGACCTTCCTGCGTCTCAATCTAGGGTGATAATCTTTCTTTTGGAATTCGAACAGGCTTTTCCGATCAATGAGCCAGATTTTTCCATCGGCCAATCGGGATAGGATTCGATCTTCTCTACAAAACTTGGTGATGGAGGATTTTGGGATCCCCGTTAATTTGACCGCCTCGGCGACGACGATGATCTCTTCATCAAACGCTTTTTTCATAACACATCCTTTAAATATTATATTGTTTTAAACACGAGTTCCAGGATTTCAATGAGTGATGATTCATGAATTATCTTTCAAAGAAAAGTTCAACAATAAATTGAGGGTATCTTTTTTTTGAAAGACTCGACCTAGAGACCTTAAAAGATAGTAACTCCAGGACGGGATAAACAAAACTCTCGAAACTAACGTTATCTGAATGTCAGTTTCCTCGAACCCGGTTAATTATAGCCACTATAACCACCTAATATATATAACACAACAACCGACTACTTCAATC
>CAJXGR010000231.1 GCA_913053665.1 uncultured Spirochaetia bacterium | reverse complement strand
GGTTTTTATTATGGAATCTTCTATCTCAGTTTAGTCCATCTACTTGTTTTGCCGGACTTCATCGGGAAAACAGGTCACATCCTGGGGATCCTGTTAATGACCTTTCTAGGGATCCGCTTCCTATCAGCCTTCATCGTCCATTTGGTTAAGACCTATTGGTTAGAGAAGTCCGAATTAGCTGGAGGAAAAAGCTTTAAGGGGATTATTCCCGCTATCCAGGTTCTCATATGGGGGGCTGGAAGCATATTCCTATTGGATAATCTTGGTTTTCAGGTGTCTGCCATGCTTGCAGGACTTGGCATTGGGGGTATTGCTGTAGCAGTGGGGAGTCAAGCCATTCTGGGTGATCTATTCAGTTATTTCTCTATTCTGTTTGATCGCCCCTTTGAGATTGGTGATTTCATTATTGTGGGGGAATACATGGGTGTGGTAGAGCATATTGGGATTAAAACCACGAGGATCAGTAGTCTCAGCGGGGAGCAACTTATATTTTCCAATTCAGACCTCACCAGCTCCCGTGTGAGAAACTATATGAAAATGACGACTCGTCGGGCTGACTTTAAGATTGGGGTGACTTACGAGACCAGTTTCCCTCTGGTTAAGGAAATCCCTGTCATTATCAAGGAAATCATTACTCACGTGGAGAATACTACCTTTGATCGTGCCCATTTCGTTTCTTACGGGGACTTTAGCTTGATTTATGAGATTGTTTATTATATTCACACGGCGGATTATAATATTTATATGGACATTCAGCAAGAGATCAATCTAAGGATCATGGAGGAATTCAAGAGTCGGGGCATTCAATTCGCCTATCCCACACGCACTCTTTACATGGCATCCCCTGAAAAGCAGGAATAAATCAGGAAGTCATAGGTTCATTTAACTGTCTGTAGGGGCTTGATTAAGAATCTGTCGCATTAACTAATCAGGGCCATAAAATAACAAATTGTTGCGTAGGGGTGAACCCACGTGTTCACCTTTTCACTGCCCCTACAGGTTATAACAGCTAAATTGAGTGAAAAAGACTAATTCGACAGTTTCTGAAACCCGCCCCTACGGCTGACAAAAACTTTTTGGCCTATCAGAACTTCAAGCCAAAGTTAAAGCCTAGAGTGTAACCATTTGCTGCTTTTTTGCCGCTAGCTAAATCACTAAATAGACTGGCGTAAGGGCCAAAATTAAAGTTTATAGAATCGCTTTTATAAATCAGATGGAGTCTCAGGCCTATTTCTCCAGCAATCAGAACGTCCTTTTCCCCATTGGGAGCGGTGCCTAGATCAATGCCTGTGGCTCCAATAAAAGGAGATATATCCAACCATTTAAAGGGCTTTATGTGAAGGTTGAATCCTTCAGGAAGTAGGACTAGAAGCAATACGAATACATTGTCATCATCGAGTTTAGTTCCTGTTGCCAGGATTTCCCCAAGAATGTAGAATCCAAGAGGCATGTGGGCGTAGACCTGACCATTTGTGCTGGCTCCCAAATAAAATGAGTAATAGGCACTCAGCCAAGGTGTCCAATACCAATCGAAATAAATCCCTGCAAAGTACACTTCTAAACGGTTTGGGATATTTAAGTATTTCCCTGATAAAAATATAGAAGCATTAGCATTCTTATCCCTATTCAGTCTTTTTAATTTATCTTTAAGACTTTTATCTTTCACTGGTCGGTATAATCCTTTCCGAAGAGGGATTACCTTCACAGGCTTCTTTTTAGGACGTTTAGCAGGTTGTTCAGGGTGTTCTAAGTCTTTATCTGACTGCTTAGACTTGTCCGATGGTTTTGAGGTTTGGGGATAAATGATCTGGGTGATCAATATAAGTAGCAATATAATGATAATTCTATTTGCAGGGGCCATGTATATCTCTATATCATCAAAGGTTAGGGCTTTTCGTTGATCGTCACAATAACTTGCAGGTTATTATAATGACCCGTTTACTTAATGTGAGCAAAGGTTTCACCCATTTTTAAGAACCTGCCAGATCCAAGCCCGTCTACAAAGGTGATGGAGTCTTTCTCAAAGAGAAGGATAACAGTAGAACCCATTTCAAAGCGGGCTAATTCATCTCCCTTGGCGTAGAATATGCTATCCAGACTGGCAAATATCGATCTCTTTTGCTTCATCTCTTTATGAGTCCAGGGTTGCTGATAGGTTGTCTTTATTTTCCCCACATTCACAGCCGCCACCTTCACTAATGCGCCGAGTCCAAAGGAAGTCTCAAAGAATGTGGTGAGTCTTTCGTTGATTGCAAAAAGGTTTTGGATGTTGTGAAGGCCCAGGTTATTGACTGGAAACAATGCCCCCCTATTATACTCAGTGGCGATCCCTGTCCCATTATAGGGTAGGTGGATGCGGTGGTAATCTTTGGGGCTTAAATACAGGGTGATAAAGTGGCCGTTCAGAAACTTCCGGCTAAAGTCTTCGTGTTTAATCAGTTCAGTGATGGAATAGGGCATGCCTTTGATCTGTAGGGCTTTATCGTTCACTATATCTCCCTTTTCTATGACTCTGCCATCCACGGGGGATACAATCGTATCGGGATTACTATCAATAGGCCGCTGACTCTGTTTAATGGGTCGCGTAAAGAAGTCATTGACTGTTCTGTAATGGGATATAGGATAGACGGCTTCTTCCATATTCACTTTAAGGACTTTGACAAACATCTTTAAAAAGCCCTTTAAGAACCATTTAGGGAAAGGAACGTTGGTTAGAAAACCTGTGATAGCACTCATCAGTCGTTTGGGTAGTATTTTTAGTAGTATGAGCATAACAATCCTTATGATGAAATGGGCAATTTGAAGATACGCCATGTTTTATATTTCTTAGCCCCCATGGACTCACCGGCTCTCAGGACTAAAACATTGTCCTCCAGAAGCCATGAGATCTCACATTCCTCGTAATGACCACTCTCATGGGCGTTTTTAAAGGACTCATGATATAAAACAGCGTCCAAGCCAATCTTTTTATAGGTCTCCAGAATACCGAAGAGGAGTAGACGGACTCTTTTCACCTTACGTCTCTTTAAAAAAAGCTTCAGCAGACGGAAGTAGTCCGATCCAGTCACTCGATTCATCCCTGAACCAATCATTTCGTTGACATCAGGTATGCTTCCAATGAACCCAGCAGGCTCTCCTTTCACATAGGCAAAGTGGAAAAGCCCTTTATCAGCTACTAGCTTCATGTTTTTGGCGGCATGGATCATCTCTTCCTCAGTGATAGGGACAAACCCCCAGTTTTTATCCCAAGCCTTTGTGTAGATCTCTCGCATGAGCTTAATATCATCCAGAAAGCCTTTTCCCAAGTCAATAGAGCGAATGGTAATATCTTTTGTAGACTTAATCCTCTCAGTGATCCGATTGAGCCGATCATGACGCTTTTGTGTTTGCTCTGTCTGTTTTACAGGCATCAGTTGGGCGAACATATCCTTCTCTTTCGTGAATCCATAACGTTCTATAAAGTTCTGATAATACCTTTTATTATAGGGTGTTTCCATAAATGGGTAGTGGTCAAAGCCTTCAATCAAGAGACCCAGGGATTCATTGGTTGAAAAGTTCATTGGGCCAAGAACATCCGTCATACCTAATTGTTGGAGCCACTGGATCCCTTCATCAAAGAGGCTTTTAGCGATGTTATAATCCTCAATGACTTCAAAGAAGCCGAACACCCCCGTTTGAGTGTTGTGATAGGAGTTGTAATCATCGTTGACACAACATGCCAGGCGACCCACGACTCCTTTTCCATTTTCAGCCATGAAATAGCGTACTGTCCCATGCTTATGGAACGGGTGATCATCGCATAGAAGACCATGAACCCCTAATACAGGATTGCCAATGAGATCCATTTTCATGGGGGCCACATAGTTAGTATCGTTTTTATAAAGTTCCAAGGGGAACTGAACAAATTGTTTAAGCTTCCTTTTATCGCTAGGAGTGAATTGAATGATGTTTAATGGCATCTAAATCCTTTATTTTCTATTTATTCTTCAAATATACTAAAACATTCAAAAAAAGAATAAAGAAAGTAGGTGAATGCAAACAATCACGATAAATGACTTCACGTGACAAAACAGATTTCATGGATGGGGTTAAATCCATGATTTTCAACGTAGTTAAAGATGACAAATAAAAGGTTTGACTTTATTTGGCAAGAGTGTTATTTCTTCAGGAGAAGTTAAAATTATTCTATTACCCATAAAATCGTATTCATAAAGTTGTAATACCTGTTCTGATGGAGTCTTTTATGAAGTTAGTGAGTATCAAGGATGCCAGGAAGCAATTCAAGGAAATCATTCATCGTGCTCTAAAGGATAATGAAGAAGTGATGATTTCCTCCGATCAGGGTAATCTGATCCTTATTTCGCAGGATGATTGGGAGCAAATGCAGGAATCTCTCAAGCTACTTAAAGATAAAACAGCACTGAAATCCCTGTTAGAGGGTCATAAAACGCGAGAGATGGGAAAAATGGTACAAGGGAAAACCGTTTCAGAGGTCTTTAGTGACCTGGACGATTAATATTCTCCATCAAGCAGAAAGGGATTTGTCCTGGTACAGGAAGAATAGTAAAAATCAATATGTTAAATGCTTCGATCTGATTCGGGCCATTTCTTCCAATCCAAGGGATGGGATAGGTAAACCTGAACGCTTGAAATATTTTACTGATAAAGAAGTATGGTCCCGTCGAGTATCCCATGAAGATCGAATTATTTATACTATTTATGAAGATGAAAAAGAAATAGATATTTCCTCATGTAAGGGACACTATTAAACCTCTATGACAAGGCTTTCAAGGGAATTCTACCTACAAGATACACTCACAGTGGCTCGTGACTTATTGGGCAAGAGTTTAACCTTTGTAAGAGAGGGTATACGTTTAAGTGGCATGATCGTAGAGACCGAAGCCTATCTTGGGGAGATCGATTTAGCCTGCCACTCAAGCAAAGGACGAACCAGGCGAACAGAAGTGATGTATGGAGAAGCCGGTCACGCTTATGTCTATCTTATTTACGGTATCCATGAACTGTTCAATGTGGTTACACGCCCTAAAGGTCATCCTGAAGCCGTATTAATCAGAGCCTTGGAACCTCTTGAGTCTCTTGAAGTGATGAAGAGCAATTATCCTCCCAAAAACACAGGTCAGAAGCTATGCAACGGTCCCGGCAAGCTGACTAAAGCCTTGGGCATCACCAGAAAATATAACGGTCACGACCTGCTGAACGATCCACTCTGGATCGAACCTTATAAAACAATCCGTCCTGAGGAGATTGTTGCCTCTAAAAGAATTGGTCTAAAGTGCGCCAAAGAATGGCAGGATAAGGATTACCGCTTCCACATCAAGTCCAGTCCCTTTGTGTCCAAAGGTTAACTAAAAAGTTTATAAATTGTCGCCCCGTAGAGACG
>CAJXGR010000230.1 GCA_913053665.1 uncultured Spirochaetia bacterium | reverse complement strand
TACCGGCCAAAGACGCCCGCGCGCGAAGCGAAGGGGCCGGAGTTCACGCCGTTCACGAAGCAGCGTGCGATCGTGGCCACCGATCCGGAGTTGTCGCGGTGTCAGGTTCAGATGCTGAATATCCTTCCCGGCAGACCCGCGGTGACGACGTACGAGCAGGCCCGCGAGGAATTGGTCGAGTACATGGGGACGTGGATCGTCGGTCGGCGCTGCGAGGAGCGGGTCAACGAGGGCGTCGCCAGTTACCGCGGCGCGGGCGTGGGCGTGTTCAATTTCTTTCAGGACGGATTGCTGATCTCCGGGTCGGCGGGCGGTGAACCGCAGGACTGGGAGAAGATGTTGGGAAAAGAACTCTCTGATGCGGTTAGAAAGCAGTATGACTGGTTTTACAAGATATTTTATCCCGAAAGGTAGTAAGAATCTTAAAAGCTTTTGAGAAGGCCGGCTTTTGTTTAAGCGATCAGAATGAGAGAGGCGCTGTTTACAAATATAAAAGGCAGTAAGGATCTATTAGACGTTCTGCAAATTATCTATTGCGTTGGTTTAGAAGGCTTTTCACGAACCCATTGGCCCCCTTGAAAGAGTTCTTTATCAATGAGTTTACGCCCTTTAAAATGCTTTCTGTACAAGAGCTTTCCTTTTTTATATCGATAGATCACCGACTCCAAAAGCTTTTTTCTGGCATTCCGCTTTTCCCAGCGTGATTGATTGCCCTTTCGATCGTAAGAATAAAGATAATAATAATCCAGGTTTTTTTTATTCGACCAGTCCTCCTCTCGAACAAGCCGTTGTCTGCCATCATAGAGAAGTTTTTTGACGGATTGAAGCTTGCCACGGCTATAGATTTTTACTAACCTCAAGTTTCCCTTATCATCCAGGAAAAGCCAACGGCCATGGGGGTTGGAGTTTTTGTCATAGAAGGATACCTGGACTCTATCCCCCTTTTTATTGTATTGGTAGTGGGTAAAACCAATGATACTGCCTGAGATATACTTCTTTTCCTTGTACAACCGACGCTTTGAGTCATAAAAGAAATCGATGGTCAGGTTGTTGAGCCTTTCCTCACTGACTTTCAGCCCTCGATCGTAATATTCCGTATGGGTGACATCGCCCTTTTTTAACTTCCTTATATACTTTAACTGACCTTTATCACCATAGTTATAGATATACTCAAAGAGTTTTTTCCCATCCACATGGGTGATGATCCTGTCCAGCCTGTCCTTCTTATAGGTATAAGCGATTTTAGATATTAACTTGTTCTTCTCATAATATTCCAGTCTATCTAAACGATGATCAGAACGATAAAGACTTAGAATATATCTCTGAGAAACATTGTTGATAAAGTATTCTGACCGGATATCCTGACCGGATTCATTGTAGGACACTTTATAATAAACACCTAACGCTTTTGCGTCTTTTCCAGCGAGTGAATACATATAGCTAAAGGGTTCATCATCTTTTCCACTGGTCAATTCTCTTACTTTATAAAATCGGGTTGTCGGCTGAACTTTGGTATAAGTTTTCTTTATTCCTTCTTTTCCAGAGGAGGTCAGGGGATGATCGGATGGCTTAGAGCAGTGAGACATTATGAAGATACATAGAATCAGTGCTGTTCGAGAGTAAAGCATTTACGTTAGTTCCTTGTGAGGCATCGTTTACAATGAATGATTTCGTTCATACCTGTCTGAATCAACTGTATTCAAAGACCCAGGAATAGGACCCTAGTTTTACTGTCCTCCAATGCCCTTTCACCTTCCTTTTTGCCCAGCTTGTAAAACGAAAAACAAATCGTCTCATATACTCAGGTTCTGCTGATTTCTCACCGGGTCTTTTCTTCTTTTTCTTTAGAAAGCGTATTTTCCCTACCAGCCAATGATTATCGAGTCTGGAGTTCAGGGTTAGTTTATTGCCCTTGAGCGTCCAGTCCCAATTCGCACGGGTTCTGGTCGTCATATCCGTGATAGCTAAGGTTCCACCATCGAAGAACTGAGCATATAACGAGCTTTTAAGATAATGCTTTTTTCCCGTCTTATGGTCTTTTGTTAGAATGATCTCCCAATCCCCGAACAGCTCATCAGAGTCGTAAGCTGTCATCTCTAGAGGTATCCATAGACCAAGGATTCCTATAAGGCAAAAAGCCAGGATGTTTTTCTGCATAATATCTCCCTATCAATCAATGATAATCCAAACGCCTTTCCAGACGATTGGTATATACTTATAAATATCTATCTATTCAAGCTTTACTTAAACTTTTATCTATTCCAATATGTATTTCTAATTCCTTTTATTTGTACCATTCGTGGCTAAATAATCGGCATAGTAAAGTGTTATTTGATGGAATAAATATAACAATTTTTCCCTCTAAAGTGTGGATCCTAGCAAAAATCATTGTTCCTATGCCTTGATTTAAGTTATATTATATAATCATGACCGACACACTCAACCCAAAACAGAAAGAAGCCCTCATAGAGATCGATCGCCCCGTACTCATTCTCGCAGGGGCTGGGAGCGGGAAAACCCGTGTGATCACCCACAAGATCGCCTATCTCATCAAGGAAAAAGGCTACGCCCCCTGGAATATATTGGCTGTCACCTTTACCAATAAGGCCGCCAGGGAAATGAGAGAACGTGTGTTTTCATTTCTCGGGACTGAACAGGATCGCAACCATCCCTATTCACCGCAAAACCTCTGGGTGACCACCTTTCACTCGGCCTGTGGACGGATATTACGCCGTGAGATCAGTAAGATAGGCTTTAAGACCAATTTCACCATCTATGACAGCGACGATAGCAAAAAGCTTGTCAAGGAAATCATTAAAATCAATAAACTTCCCGCTCCCAGCGAGAATGTCTACCATATCACCTCTTATATCTCAAAGGCTAAGAACCTTTTTGAGTCACCCGATCATGTGATCCAAACAGGTATCGATGAGGACAATCAGTTTGTTCAGCAGGTGGGTCAAATATACAAGCTCTATGAGAAAAAGCTCTTTGAAAACAACGCTCTGGACTTCGATGACCTCATCCTGAAAACCATCGTCCTGTTTGAAAAGGAGAAAGAGACTTTAGCCTATTATCGTGATCTCTTCCGATACATTATGGTAGACGAATTTCAGGATACCAATCACTCTCAATACAGGCTGATTAAGCTTTTGGCAGAAGGAAAAGCTCAAATATCCGTTGTGGGAGACGATGACCAGTCCATCTATTCATGGCGGGGAGCAGACATTTCCAACATCATCGACTTTGGCAATGATTTTAAGGATTGTCACGTGGTGAAACTGGAGCAAAACTATCGGTCTACCAATCACATATTGAACGCGGCCCATAGTGTGGTTCAACGGAATGAACGTCGTTTGAAGAAAGAGCTCTGGTCGGAAAAGGGTCCGGGAGAGAAACTCAAATATTTTGGGGCCAAAGATGACCGCAGTGAGGTGGAAAGAGTGGTTTCTGAGGTGATAAACATTTATGAGACAGAGAATGGCTTTAAGGGGATCGCTCTCTTTTACAGGATGAACTACCAATCCCGTATCCTTGAAGAGTACTTGCGACGAGAAAGCATACCCTATAGAATCTTTGGTGGGATCAAGTTTTACGAGCGAATGGAAGTGAAGGATATTTTGGCCTACCTCATTCTGATGGTCAACGAAAGGGACACATTGGCTTTTAAGAGGGTGATCAACGTTCCCAAGAGAGGGATCGGTGCAACTACCCTTCAGAAGATTGATACCATTGCTCTGGAACTGGGTCTTCCTTTTCAGGAGGCCGCTATCTATTGCATTGACAATAAAATGATCCGTAATCCGGCCCGCGACAAACTGATTGCTTTCTTTGACTGGCTCAATAACTTTAAGAAAGATAAAGGCGAAATGAGTGTCTCAGTGCTTTTTGAGAAGCTCATTGAAGAAATTGATTATCTGAACTACTTAAAACAGAACCATGACAATTATGATGACCGACTGGAGAACGTTAAAGAATTGGGACGAGGGATTGTCCAGTATGAGAAAGAGCAAATCCAGCCTACCCTTGATCATTACCTGATGGAGATTGCCTTGCGTAGTGATATAGACGGCCTGAACGAGAGTGATGATTACGTGAGTCTCATGACTGTCCACAATTCCAAGGGGCTTGAGTTCAAGAATGTCTTTATAGTAGGGCTTGGCGAGGGGATTTTCCCCCATTATCGTTCTCTGGACAGCCATGATGGGATCGAAGAAGAACGACGTCTTTTCTATGTTGCGGTGACACGGGCGAAAGACTTCTGTCACTTGAGTTCATCGGGTCGGCAAATGAACTTTGGCCAACTCAAATACTATAAAATGTCCCGCTTTATTTCGGAGATTCACCCAGACTTTATCACAAAGGAAGAAGAGATTGAGTCCATTGACATTGAAGAAGAGGCTGAAGAACTTTACGAAAGCTTCTACAATAAACAGAAAGAGCTTCAAAAGCCGTCGAAAGCCAAGACGGATGGGAAAAAGAAGGTGATCACAAAAGCCAATCAAATAGCAGTGGGTGAAACTCTTTACCATAAGGACTTTGGGGATGGTGAAGTTCTTAAAGTCAACAGTAAGGGGGAAATGTCCACTGTCTTACTCCAGTTTCCTGATGGGAACAGGCTCCTCATCCTTAAATACGCTCAACTCTCAAAACCTTCCAAATGATGGGATCGGTTAAAATCAATTAAATGGAACTCCATTTTTATCCGATGACTCATTGGATGATCGCTAAAGTATTCAATGGGGAGACATGTATTCATGGAACTGAAAAGAGAATTGGGACTTTTTACAGGGATATTAGTTGTCGTAGCCAGCATGATTGGCACCGGGATTTTTGTCACCACAGGAAACGTCCTGCAAATGACCCAAAATGCCCAAACCATCCTGATTTTATGGGCCGTGGGAGGATTGGTGGCTATCACCGGAGCCCTCTGCTATGCAGAATTAGCAACGATTTGGCCCGATGTAGGGGGGGAGTATGTTTACCTGAAAAAAACCTTTGGCCTTCTCCCTTCCTTTCTCACAGGCTGGATATCATTAGTAGTCGCTTTCTCAGCCTCCGTTGCCACTAGCTCACTCACCTTAATCTATTATCTAAACGAGTTCTTTAAAACCATCGATCCCTCCGGAGCGTCCTACAGATTTCTTTCCGATGGATGGACCCAGAAACTGTCGGCGGCAGGCGTTATCTTTTTCCTTGGACTGATTCATATTACGGGAGTCCGTTCTGGCAGCCGTATTCAAAACGTATTAACCATCTTCAAGTTCGTAATCATAAGCTCACTCATCCTATTTGGCTTTTACTTAGCGGATTGGTCTATGGCAGATCGTCTTCTGGCCAATTATACAGCTATCGATCAGAAGGAGGCTGCCGGACTGCCTATATTGGGATTGGCTCTTCTAATCATCATGTTCGCCTATTCAGGATGGAACGGTGCCACCTA
>CAJXGR010000229.1 GCA_913053665.1 uncultured Spirochaetia bacterium | reverse complement strand
TTTTTCTCTTCTTCGGACATACATCCTGTTAAAAGACTCAGCAAAAATAGGCTGAGTAGGGCGATGATCATTATTTTTGTTTTCATTGTTTTTCTCCTCCTTATCTTTTCTGATTTATGAAAGATGACCCATTTGCAAAGAAGAGTCATGGATTATAAGGACTTATCGGGATTTAACTTGATAAAACGTAAGGTTTTGTCGGGAGGAGCGTCTGTTTCCTGGCTTTCTGCTTTGTTTTCACCATAGAAAATGACGTCAAAATGGTCATTCATAATATTCCTGAAATCAAGGATTAAGAAATAGTTCTCGTTCTTCAGATATTGAACGGCTTCTTCAAAGCTTGGATGGAAGGGGTGCTCCTCCCAATCGGTAATCTTCTTTTGACGCTTGTATAATGTATAGACTTCGTTCAGGTCGATGATATCTTCAGGCACCTGGTCATATCTCCTGGATCCGCTGCCTAGATAAATCGTTCTGGTATAAGGTTTTTCATCATAAGGGTGATATTGTCGACCTCCCCCCACATAACATTTGAATATACCTTCTTCACTGGATGTCATTTGGTCTTTAATCGATAGACATTGTTGACAAATCTCTAATATGTCCTGATGTATGGATGATGATTGGTTCATTCTAAACCACCTTATGGGAGAAATTGTTCTATAAGTTTGGATATATATTTATAATCCATTTATCTGAATTATTTAGTCATCACAGGATCATCAATGTCAGGACCTTGCCGCCTATTACAATAATCTAACGCTTTTTAAGACAAAATACAACTGAATTATGGAGAATCAATACTCTTAAGTTCTTTTAAATGATCATAAGGAGCCAATGTGGTCAGCCTGTCATCTTCAATCGCCCCTCCCATGGTAAAGTGATACAAACTCTGATAAGAATGGTCTTTAAGGCCAATTATATCATGAACGGGATCATCAAAAAAACAGCCAATGCCTGTACCTCGTACACCATGGGCTTCCGCCTCAAGATAAAGAACCTGACCGATCATCCCAGTCTCCCAAAAGAGTAGACGATAATAGTGAGCCTCTTTATTGATATTTGCCTCAAATCGTGCAATCATCCCCAGGGAAAAGGCACTATCTCCAGCGATATCCTGCTGACAACTGACTTGAGTGGCCACCTCCTGGATATTCCCTGTTTCCAACAGATATAAGGGCAAATCCTCATCCACCCGATCCCATAATAAGCCGGAGCGTGTACTCCTTTTAATCTCCTCTAAATCATTATCATTTCGTATGAAGAAGTATAATCCCGACTCAAGATCCTCTACCCGATGGACAAAGATCAATAAATGGATGGATGGATCAATCAAATGGAGGTCAAAGGGGGCACAATGATCTCTTGCCAAGGTTTTATCGAGTATATGGAAGAATTGAGTCTTTGTTATAGAGGTTTTCCCGTCATATCTTTGAGCACTTCTCCTTTGACGTATGATATCAGTGGCTGACAACGTGGGAAAAGCTTTCTCACTCAAAGATTTATCCATCAACTTGTAATCATCCGATAAGCCTTCTCCCTTTCGTGTCGACTTGGATATCTCTGTAATAATGCTCCAATCGGCATGCTCCCGACTCAATTGGTTTGGTCTCCCCTGAAAAGAAAGACGGGATAATTGGTTCACCAGATCATGAGGAAGACTTGTGAGAGGATGAGATAATTGATTTCTGTGGACGATACAAAAAAGGTCAGAGTGTTCTTCTTCATGCTGGACCCATTTAGTATCGGCAAACCCCAGTATTTGATCCATATTATCATTGGACAATCCATCTAAATAGCCCAGTTTCCATCCTTGAAGATTGGCTGAGAAGGATAAACAAGCTAATGCGTGACCTACATCATGGTTACAATAACGAAAGGCTCTCTCGCCATACTTCCAGGCTTCTCGCCAATAGATACTGGATAAAGCAACAAGAAAACTCCCTTCCCCGATAGCCTCTTTGATCCGTTGGGCTAATTCATTGCTTAGATCAGCCCTCTTTTCTAACGCGTGAAGGAAGGAGTTATAATGATAAAGTCCTGCTGATAAGCCCATAAGCTCAGGGACCACTAGATAAACCTCAGTCGGATGAAGATTCCCGCTGGATGGATTCATCCTGAGTGCCCACTGGTTGGTGTCAATACCCTTCCAGGCCGATAGTCCCATGGAAAGCTCCAAAAAGACGGCCAAAGATTCCAGGGTTAAATCCTTTACCTGACTATGATCACGGCGATACAGATCAATATATTGCCCTTCAGGGTCTTTATGAGCCAGAGGAAGGCTTGTGGTGGGACATTCTTTATAGAACCTGAAAGGATTAGGCTGGTTTGCCCAGTCCATATATCCCAATGAACGGGCTTGTCTATGGAAATGGTGTTTAGTAGCGTCATGATAGTCTATAACTTGTTGATACTTTGTTTGAGACAACAGGATTTAACCTCATATATTTCTTGGCTCTTTATGCGTTTCAAGTTGGTGGAGGGGTAGAACAGACATTTTGTCTGTTCAGGAGCTCGTTTCAGCCTGAATATAAGATCACCAACCTGGATTCCATATTGAGCCAAAGATAATTCCTTGACTTTGTCTCATTCTTGTAGTATAATTTTTCCTATCAATTAACATATTTATTATCTAAAGAGATCGAAATTATAAAGACCTAAATAACCCTATCACCTTGAAAGGTGTGACATAGTAGCCTTTTAGGCTTATATTAGACCAAACAAATTATGAATGGTTAGTATAATTAGTTGAGTATAATAAAAGAAAGGTTTCATTTGGTCGATGCAAGCAAAAAGAGATTTTGGGATCAGTTCAGTCTATATGGATTGATTTATGTATTTCTTGATCAATTTTATAGGTATTTTTATAATAATACTTTAGCTTAAATAAGATTAGGTAAAACAGAAGGTTTAATTAATTATTAAAATACCTGTTGTTTATCTCTAGGGTGAGTCCAATGATGTTTAGGAAAAAGATTCTGGGTATTTTTTTTCTACTTTGTCCATTGGCTTTTTTGTTTTTAGTACCTTTTCTTGAGCCCCTACTGTCCAATTCACCATTCTACGGGAAAAAATATGATCAAGAAGCCTTCAATTTTCATCTAAAGACCACGCAAGACAAAGTAATTTCCCTCCATGATTTCAAAAATAATTATCTTTATCTTTTCTTTGGATATACTCACTGCTACACAACGTGTTCCAATGCCATGTTTTGCCTCTATGAATTATCCAAACAAATAAAAAGGAATAATGTTAAGTTTTTATTTATTTCTATTGATCCAGAAAGGGATACCCGGGACAGATTAAACACCTACATTAAATCTTTTGGTGATCATTTTATAGCCTTATACGGGAATCATCGAATGACTCGTGAAGTTGTTAGAAAATACTATGCTTATTACGCCAAAGAGCTTTTTAGTAAAGACAATCATTATGATCTCCATCACACCAGTTTCATTTATTTAATTACACCACAATCCAAACTCAAACTTATTTATATGCAAAACTATCCAGATGCAAGAAAAATGTTCAATGATTTTAAACTATTAAATCTTAAAAAGAGGCTAGACTATGAATAATATGACTTTAGCTATTCAGGCAAAAATAGATGAAGCAATTCGTCAGGACCGTATTAAAATTGATAGATTGCTTATGTTTCTTTTCTGGGCTCAAGTACCCCTTGTGACTTTTGTTATTTCCTATGGCTACGGGACATGGCAGGTGGGTCTTCTGATAAGCTCGGCCACAGCAATTCTTGGGACATTAGTTTACCTTACTATAAGAGGGACTGTTTTTTCTATGATTATCATGGGGATGTTAACCATGCTCTTTTCTGTGGCTTTTATCCAGTGTCAGTTAGGGCGAATCGAGATGCATTTTCATGTTTTCATTATGTTTGCCGTGTTAGTCATTTATAAAGATTGGCGACCATCCATTTCTGCCGCTGTTTTTATTATGACTCACCATTTCTTGTTTAACTATTTTCAGGAGATGGGTTATAAGATAGGTGATATGCCTCTCATGGTCTTTAACTATGGCCATGGAGTGGATATCGTGATCTTGCACGGTGTCCTTGCTAGTATAGAACTCGTTATCTTAATTTATTACGCCAACATCTTAAGAAAGCAGTTTATCACTTATATTAATTTAAAAGAGCAGATAACCCTCACCGTTGATGATGTGAGTGGATTGACTTCTGATATCCAGGCTTATGACCAGAAAAATCAAGAAGAGACAAAGTTTATCCAAATCCTCAATCAATTTCTGGGGAATATTGGTCAAATAGTCCAGAAAATCAACCACAGCTCAAGGCGAATTTCCGATTCAGCACAACTTGTTTCGCTATCAGTAGATAAAACAGGGTCTGTGATTTCAGAGATGAATGAATCCATAGAAATAGAAAAATCAAGTTATGAAACTTTCCATCGCTTAATACAAGAGACAGTCTCTATGATTACGAAAACTCTAACTGCTATTGATACCGTGGCTGACAAGGTCAATACTCAAGCCGTCTTAGTCACCGAATCGGCCAGTGCAGTGGAAGAGATGACCCGGACGATAAGCTCCGTTAATAACGTGTCACAAAAGGCAACTGAGATTACACATAATCTCTTGGAGGCGACAGAGGAAGGAGAGAATTATATGAAAAGGGTTGTTGAGGCCGGCCAGGATATTAAAGATTCCTCCACGGAAATCTTCGATATGACAGGACTCATTAGTAATATTGCAGAACAGACAAACCTTTTAGCCATGAATGCTGCTATAGAAGCGGCTCACGCTGGAGATTACGGCAAAGGCTTTGCGGTTGTCGCTGATGAGATTAGAAAATTAGCTGAGCATAGCGGTGAAAGCGCTAAAAAAGTAACGGCTATTATTGAAAGATGTGATCCAAAAAATCGATCATTCGGCCGGCCTGGAAGGACAAGCCTTGGAAAGATTTAATAAAATCGTGTTGGATGTTCAGGAAACCACTAAAATCACGGCAGAAATCTCAAGTTCCATGGAAGAACAGGCCAAAGGAGCAGAAGGTCTTATAAAATCTACAGGCTCTCTCCTTAACATGACAGAGGAAATTAAAGCCACTACCATAGAACAGCAAAAAGACAATAAGATGATTTATGAAAATCTCAATAATATTCAACAGAATTCAGGGAGTATTATAGAAGCCATAGGACATCAGGTTGAAAAAAGTCAGACTATAACTGACGAAATTGGGTCGATCAATCAGGTGGCAAAAGAGAATTTAATGGTTTCAAAAGAATTAAGCGGGTTAGTTGAATGTTTTAACGGAAATAGACAAAAAAAGTTAGCAGAAAAAAGCGAAGAACAGATAGTCACTTAAAAATTAAGATTAAAAACAAAGAAACACAATTCCCCTTAAGAAAATACAAAATAATCCATCTTATGTCTACTAAAAGATCAGGGCAATTTCATTCTTTTCTAATTATTGAAATTGATTA
>CAJXGR010000228.1 GCA_913053665.1 uncultured Spirochaetia bacterium | reverse complement strand
ACAGTTGATTATTTCATTAAACAAACCCATCTCCTGGAAAAACTCAGCCCTGAGCAGATGGATCAATTAAAGACCTCTCAGGCTGATCGAAACACATTGATTATCGCCAAAGATCACTGTCTGCAATTGATTAAAAGCGTTATCCATCAGATATATACGATCCTTTCTGATTTACGAAAGAATAAAGACGCCGACTGGCAACCCTCCACAGAGATTCAATCCATTCTTAAGTCCTTTGGTCAATACGGTGAGAAGGTCTCAGAGCCCATTGTTCCACTAAAAGCTAGTCAGGAAAAGTCAGAGAAAGTGGAAAAAACGGAGACTAAGGTTGACAGGATCCTTAAGGAGATCAAGGAAAAGAAAAATATATCCGAATTAGAGATCGTCCAGATTGCCTTTATGCTCCGTACGGATAAGGACAATATATTCGACCTGGCTCACAATGAGGTACGGGAACAAGAAGTCGACTATGTCTTGAATGTCCTCACCAATCACAAGGTTGACGTTTTATTGCTCCCCATTGCCCTGACAAACGAAGAAACTGCGATTAAGGTAAAATATGATATTAAGCATATCAAGTTCTTTGATCTGGAGAGTATTAATAGACAGTCGAGTACAGGTTCATCAGAAAACAAGTCCTCCTGAAAAAATAACTTGCCCTATAAACAGAGTTTCAATAGGTTTCATACATATATGGATGTATTCAAAGGTTTTTACTTCATTACCGACCATAACTTAAGCAGGAATGGTAATATAAAAGATGTTGACTTAGCTTTACAGGCGGGTGTTCGCCTCATCCAATTTCGTGAAAAGACACGAGGGAAAATAGAGTATTTTAGCGAGTTAATAGGCATTAAAGACCTATGCCTGAAGCATCAAGCCAGACTCATCATTAATGATGATATTCAACTGGCAAAAGAAGTGGATGCTGACGGCGTTCATCTGGGACAGGGAGATTCATCCATTCAGAAAGCCAGAGGACTGTTGGGTTCAGATAAGATCATAGGCATCTCAGCTTACACCTTCACTGAAGCTCATGAAGCCCAGGACCAGGGGGCCTCGTATCTTGGGGTTGGCCATATCTTTCCTACTCACACAAAGGTTAAAGAGAGTTCTCCCCTTGGAACTTCCATCCTGAAAGAGTTTAAACGTCAGTTCACTCTCCCCATTGTTGCTATCGGGGGAATCCATATAGATAACGTGCTATCTGTGATTGAGACAGGAGTTGACATGTTTTGCGCCCTCTCCTATTCTCTAAAAGATGGTCGGGTCAAGGAAAACATCGCTGAGCTGACAAGATTATTTAATCGCTCATCGCCCAAATCTTAATGTATTGGGTAGTTATCACTACCATGTATTGAATGAGCATCCATCAATAGTTCTAGCCCTTGATGATGCCAATTTATATATAGAGGAACATTATGAAACTAGGTCTAAAGCTCTTTTTGGCTTTTGCAACACTCACTGAAACCCGCCCCTACAGTTAGATGGCGGCTAGCACTTCATATATCTTATTGAGATCAGTCTTTTCATTGATGACAACAACTCCCACATTCTCGATCACACAAAACGATAGTTCAGAACCCATCATGGCAAAACCGGTGATCTCTTTCCCGAAGCCAGCCATGCCCGACTCCTCCGTGAATAGATGAGCCTGCATTCTGGCCATACGGAGGTTCGCAGAGAACAAATCAGCCAGCATATCGGCCACTCGTTCAGGGATCTCCCCTTCACTATGGATTAATTGGCCGTCTGGATCAAATTCCACGGCACACTGAACTTCCTCAAGTTCTACAATCTTCTTTAAATCGGCTGACATGTAAACCTCCTCATTTATCGCTCAACATCTAAGTTCAGTTGATTCCAGCGCATCATCCCTCCCACCAGGTTTTTGGTTTTAAATCCTTTGGTGTTAAGGATCCTGCAGGCCTCAGCACTTCGCTGTCCACTTCGGCAGACAATAACCATCTCTTTATCTTTATAGGGTTCCAGCTCCTCCTGATGATGCCAGAGGCTTTGAAGAGGTGCCAGAATCGCCTTTTTGATGCGTCCCAATCTTGGATCACTGTACTCCATATGGGTTCTGCAATCCACTAGGACAAAGTCTTTGTTCTTATCGATCATCTCGTCAACTTCTTCAGCTGATATTTCATCTACAGGGGGTAATGCCTTAAATGGGTTAAACATAGAGAATTCCTCCGATCTGTCCCGAAAAACGGATCTATCTATTTTGGTATTTATTATCAAATGATTTGTTTAGTTACCCTTGTAAAATATGAAAAATCGCAAGAATCGAAAAGAGGGGTCTGTGAGATGCACAAATAAATAGACTGAAAACACGTGACAACCCTTTAATTCATGGAAAGAGGGTGATCTAATCCCATGAGAGACCTGTAGAAGTCTTTGATCTCTGGATCACTCTCTCTTTGAGACCATTCCTTTAATATGTGAATCTTTCTCTTTAGAGGGCTGTGATAGAGGGAATAGATGGCTCGGACACGGATCCATTTATTCGTATGAGAAAGTAAAGTGAAAATATGGCTTAATTCTTTGGGTAGAAGTTCTTTTTGGGCAAAGAGTCGGGGATACTGAAGAAATAAATCGCTATGGGTGTGAAGGATAGAAGGATTCTTTTGAATGTATATGAAAAGAGGTGTATTCCATCTTTTAGGCTCTGACTCAAGGAATAATTTAAAGCTATTCCTGCAATTAAGTTTTGCAAGAGATAGGAGGGCGATTTCACTCAATGGCTTGGACTGTTTATGGGTGTTATAAAACTCCAGAAGAGGTTTACAGGAGGAGGCATTCCCCACCTCCCCCAATAACTTGGCCGCCTTGAAGCGTATTTTAGGGTTGTTATCCTTTAAGGCCAAGGTGAGTAAGGGGATACGACTTAATTCGATGACCCTTATTTTCTGGGGATGAAAGGTTTTCGATCCCCCAAAACGATCCCTCAGATTCTGTGTTGAGCTCCGGCTTAAGCGAAAGTAGTTTTCAGCCTCAAAAGCCGACACAAAGTGATCACTCCCCAAGTCTGAGATATTATCTAACATCCTTCCATTAAAGATCGCAAGCTGTTTATTTTTGTTGTGAAGAATATAGAATCCCTTCTTGAGGCTTCTGAGCAGTCTTTTATCTCGTATTCTGGAGGTCAGGGATTGAAAGACCCTGTGTATCTCACTATTTCTTTTGGCATTCCCAAGTAAAGCGAGGGAGACAATGACCTCATCAAAGACTCCCGTTCTATTTTGTAAATAGCCTAATAATAATGGATAAGCGGGATAATATTTCATAAGTCCCAAGACCAGGCTGGATTTCTTGATCGTTCTCCTGGATGGATTTCCCTTCAGTATTTCTATGATTGTCTGGGCCAATTCTTTGGAGTTTATGATATAGTATTTCTTTTTTAGTAAAGGGATCAGGGCTTCCAGTCCGCAATTTTGCAATACTTTGTCCGGGTGGTTCAGAAGAAGTTTTATATCGGTCACCACCCGCGTATTGAGGATATTCGCAAGGGCACGGGAGGCCAAATACTTCTCTGATTCAGTGTATTTTGAGTTATATATGATTTCTTTCAAGTTGGGGACGTAGATTTCGAGTCTTTTTCCTTCAATTTCCCGTATGGCCATTCTTCTTAAATTGGCTTTTTGGGAGGCAAGGTTTATTTTAATTGGCGATGGAGAGGGTTTTTGTGGATCTCTATGTTGGGAGGAGCAGGTGGATACTATCAAGAGGGACGCAAGGATGGCAATGATTTTCATAGGTCATGCTCCAGGCCTGGATAATGAGTCTATTGAGCTCATTCCAACGACCTGAAAAAACTCTCTCACACTCATTAGGAACACTTAAATAACCCACATGTGCCGTGTGATCAGTATTTTTTCTATCCCTGCAAAAAGGTGGGTCTTTTCACTTCCAAACACTAAGTCCAAAACCCAAAGATCAGGCATTTAGTCAATTAAAAGAATATTAAAGTCCCGGGATAGTTAGCTTAAGGGAAAAAAAATGTCATCACATCACGAACACCGCAGGTTTTAGAATAATAGCAAATTATCGGTTAAGAATCAATGAAATCCTTTAAAGAAACTATTTTTATTCCCAGAATATAAACTTCTCTCAAAGCTTTTAAAAATCCTGAAGTTTGTTATAAAAAGAATGGAGCAGTTGGTTTATGAAATAAAGTAAGGATTGAAGGATTATCTCTCCCACAAAGGAAACCTTCACACTTTTAAGGACTTGCCTGACTCAGAAAAAGATCATATAAAAGAGTATCTTCTTTTCCTGAAACACAAAGCCTTTTGTAAGTTATCTCATTGGCAGTGACTTTTTCCCCATACAAAACCTGTATGCTATTGTCGCCCACAGGCAAAGGACAGCAACTGTGTTAAAAGTCAAGGGATAAGTAAAATATTTTCCCTTTCCTTTGACATTCCATGACCACCCAGACACATAGGCGAAGGACAGGAGAAAGACAGGACAATCACAGGAGAAGCTATTAAGCCGCTTATCAAGAAGACCAAATAAAATATAGCTACAGGGCTCATGAAAAGGAAGAAAAGCTTCTTTCAAGAGATAAGAATTAGAGTTGATTAATCAGATTATTGTATTCTTCATGGGAGCCGATCCAAAACCAAATAATGGTATCATCCTCTTCTACACCAATGGCCTGCCAATGTTCTGATATAAAAATAGAATGATAAGTCTTTTTCCTTTGTATCTTTTTAAAATCTAAACTACTGTGGTATGGATTTTCTTTAAAGAGCTTATATTGCTGTTGAGCCTTTTTTTGAATGTCTTTGGCTAATGCTTTTTTCATTTTTCTGAAGCTTTTGCTTGTTGTTGATTTCATAGATTCCAAAAACCTCATCGGTATCTACAGTTTCACCGGCCCTATATTCTTCTAAAGCTCCTTGAACTAATGTTTCCAAAAGCTTTTCACTTTTAGGATGGTTTAACAACTTTTCCCACTCTAAATTGGATAGAAGCCTTGAGATATCGAGGGCTAATTGTTTCTGAAGGTCATTGGGGAACTTTGAGATTTTGTCAAAAAGATCATTTAAAGACTGAATAATGGACTCCTCCTGGATTTATTAGATTAAAGCTAATCTTATGGGTCTTGGAAATCAAGGGTTTTTGTTGGAAGTTGGAAGGGGTGCGATTTCAAAAACGGGTAAAAATTATAATTTCATCACTTTTTTAAAAGTGAGTAGGTCAGACATTCCTGTCTGACCCTCATAGGTTTATATTAAACAGACAGAACGCTGTTTTACCAAACAAATATTTATCAAAAATTAGCATAGCATTGCTGGTAGAATAATATATTTATCATCTATATAGATAAATACAAAGTCAACCGATTCTACCCGTTTTTAAACTATGTTTACAGACAAAATAATTATTCTGTTTTAAAGGCCGCATAGCTCTTTTTCTGCCGAAATTAAGAATTAAGACAAAGAAATCCATTTCCCCCAAAAGAAATCTAATC
>CAJXGR010000227.1 GCA_913053665.1 uncultured Spirochaetia bacterium | reverse complement strand
AGCTGCTTTAGCTTGAGACTTCTTAAATGTAGAATAGATGTACCACACTATAACAGCCGCAAACATTATAAACTTGATGATAGATTCAAATTCCATAGATACCCAAATGGGTAGTGATAAACCGATAAGTGACGAGTTATCCAATTACCTGTAGGGATAGGTTTAAAACCTACCCCTACAGGCAATTATCACTACCCTCAAATGATATGAATTAAAGAGAAATCATTCCGATAAAACCTTTCACTTAAGACTCATCCGTTGGACCTTGATCTTCTGTTGACTTAGCAATAGAGTCTCTCATATCAGTATCAGCGGCCACATTTTTCATTCTATAATAATCCATGATCCCCATATTCCCACTTCTAAAGGCTTCTGCCATGGCCAGTGGGACTTGTGCTTCGGCTTCGACCACTTTAGCTCTCATCTCACGAACACGAGCCTTCATTTCTTGTTCAGCGGCTACGGCAAAAGCTCTGCGTTCTTCTGCTTTGGCCTGGGCGATTATTTTATCCGCTTCTGCTTGATCTGTTTGGAGTTGAGCTCCAATATTAATACCAATGTTCACATCTGCAATATCAATGGATAAGATTTCAAAGGCTGTACCAGCATCTAATCCTTTATCCAGAACTGTTTTAGAGATAAGATCAGGATTTTCAAGAACAGCTTTGTGAATGTCCGCTGAGCCAATAGTTGTTACAATTCCTTCACCAACCCTTGCAATAATCGTTTCTTCGGTGGCTCCTCCAACAAGTTGTTTGATATTTGTCCTGACAGTGATTCTTGCAATCGCCTTGACCTCAATTCCATCTTTTGCTACAGCCACGACTTCCGGTGTCGTGATCACTTTGGGTAACACAGACATTTGTACAGCTTTTAAGACATCGCGTCCTGCTAGATCAATAGCAGCGGCTCTTTCAAAGTCAAGATCAATATCAGCTTTGGCCGCCGCCACCAAGGCATTGATAACATGGTCCACATGGCCGCCAGCAAGGAAATGAGCTTCCAGTTTATCAGTATCTGTATCTATACCGGCTTTTGTCGCCTTGATTTTAGGTAAGACAATTTGTGTAGGCGGAACCCGTCTCAGTCTCATCCCAATCAGGGAAAAAATACTCATGGAGACTCCTGAGGAAATGGCCGCAATCCATAACCGAAAAGGAATCATATAAAGAATAAAGAAAACACCAAGAATAATAAGAGCAATGACAGCAACTAATCCATATTCACTCATCGATATCTCCAAGTATAAAATTGATTTTAGAATATAGTATAAGTTAATGAAAAAGCTAAAATGGGGGTATTAATTTATAGGAATATTTATTTTTTTTGACTTTGTTGCATCTTTTCCATACCAATTTTACGATTGACATAAGTATCAAGGTATTCTTGGTCATTCCAGCGTAACTCTGAGAACTTAACGGCTATCTCAGTATTTTGGGCTTCATTCATTTCGATACGAATGATTTTACCAATGGTTGTCACTTCTCGCTCATTCACCCTTAGGACGATTCTAAGCTTCATTTCGGCTGTTAAGTACTTAAGGATAAAGGGGTCGTTCATTTCAATGAGAACACCTCCAGCACTAAGATCAATGGTTGGAACATCAAAATCATCACCCGTATCCAGTTGATGTAGTTTAGCTTTAGCCAATGCTTCGGTTATAATATCGCAAGCATATTTCACAAAATATATGTCTTGATCTCGAAATACACTATATGTCCCTTCTGTAATGCCTAAGAATATGTGTCCAATAACATGGGAAAAAAGAATAATGGGTGAGCAAATGTAGGAGACAGCCGTACTGGCAATATCCTCCTTCATGGTTTGGATGAGTTCATTTCTAATGACCTTATCGTCTTTACCGGAACTTTTAAGGTCATTAAAATAAGATAGAAAAGAGATGGCTTCCAATCCATGATGATCTTTAAAATAGGCTTTACTATCCCGGACATTGGCGATATAAATTGTTTCTTTATATCGTTTTAATATATCTACTCTTTTAGGATTCTTTTCTTTGTTTTTATAAAGTTTAATCTCAAAAAGAGGGGCTTTTTTCTTTAATTCCTGGGCGAGGAGTGGAAAGATGCGTTTTATATCGGGAATAGGTTGTAATAATTCTTTACAGATCGTTACAAATTGGGGAGGGATTTTCTGACCTTTGTTATTGTCTTGAAACTTATCATCCGCATTAGATATGACATTGAATTTGAGATAGACATCGTTTTTCGTATGGACTCTTGGGTATTTTCGCTTAACTCCCTTTTCCAGTTCTGGAGGAATAGCTAATGTAATCTCACTTTGAGCTATATTCAGGACTTTGCATTCCGCAAAATAAATAGTGTCACGCAAAGAAGTGCTGACTTCAATGTTTTCAATATTTAGAGGTAACTTTCCCCTATAAAAAAGGGTGATAGAATAGTCATTGACTCGATGAATCTGAGCATTAAACTCTTGTAATTCATGTCTTAGAATGATAGCGTTTTTATTAGCTCTAAAAGATTGGAACAAACTATGGATACTTTTAGCATCTGTTACAAGCTGTTCATTTGTCATATATTCCAACTTATTGATGATTCCATATCAATATAAACTAACTCATTAAACTGTAATATCAATAATAATGACTTAATTTTAAGATAAGTAAATCATATTTATAGAGTACTTTTCGTATTATGGACTCTTCAACTTTATTTTAAATCAGAAATAATAAATCCATTTCATGAGATTTTTACAATCAAACATACAAGTTCTATTTATTTTTAAAATAACTCATGATAACTGAACACTTTGATTGGATAAATGTACAAAAAACTTATAAAAGTTACTTTATAGACTTTACTTTTACGATTTCTGTCATTATCTTAATCTATTCGACAAGGTAAATATTATGATACCAAAAGCCACAATTTTCAACTCATACTCTACACATCATTTATCAAGAAATGCCTGTACCTTCTTCTTGTTTAAATTCCTACCCCGTCTGGGGTAATCCGCTTAATCCAGGTTTATTTTACTCTAACAATTTAATGAATCAACTATGTTTGGAATACTAGTATTCCAAGAGGATCCAGGAATGTCAAATGGAGAAAATATCTGTTTTAGACACTACTTTGCGTGATGGTGCTCAGATTCCAGGTTTCAAGATGAGTTTAGACGAAAAGCTGGACTTGGCCAGAGGTCTAAAAGCACTCAATGTAGATGTCATAGAAGCCGGGATTCCGGCTCAATCCGATGATCAGTTTAATACAGTCCGGAGAATCGCTGAAGAGGTTGATGGACCCATTATTGCAGGGTTCGCATGGCCTAGAGAAGAAGATATCGCGACCTGTTATAAGGCGTTGAAAGGAGCCGGGAAACCACGAGTCCATACGTTTCTTGCCACTAGTCCATATCTCATGAATAAAATGCATAAAAGATCACCAAGCGAACTTCTAAAACTTGCCGAGGAAATAATAGACTTTTCCACTTCAATGGAGTGGGAGGTTCAATTTACCGCTTTTGATGGCAGTCGGAGTGATCCGGTTTTTCTTTGCGAAATGCTAGACACCGTGATAGAAGCTGGGGCTACGATAGTGAATATACCCGATAGTGCAGGCTACTCAACACCTTTAGAATTTGGCCGCCTGGTTCGTAAGGTAGGTAAAGGACTGAAGGAGAATAGTAATGTTATGATCAGCGTACACTGCCATAATGATCTAGGGCTAGCGGTAGCCAACACCCTGGCAGGCATAGAAGCTGGCGCCCGTCAAGTGGAGTGTAGCGTGAACGGGATTGGTGATCGTGCCGGGAACACTTCTTTGGAAGAGCTTGTAATGGCATTAAAATCCCGAAAGGATTACTATGACGTTGAAGTAGATATTCACACTCAAGAGATATTTCCTTTAAGTGACTATCTTTGCAGGACAAGCGGCATCGCCATACACAGCTATAAGCCTGTTGTTGGAATAAACGTTTTTGAGGATAGCATAGGGATTCACCAAGGTGAATCGTCTAATGGCCATCAAAAATATACTGTTATGACCCATGAAATAATTGGTCGACCAAAAGGAGTTAATTATGTCGCAAGATAAGATTTATATATTTGACACCACTTTACGGGATGGGGAACAGTCGCCCGGGTTTTCAATGAATGGGGACGAAAAGCTAAACTTTGCCAGACAGCTTAAAAAACTCAATGTAGACGTGATTGAAGCGGGTTTTCCCATATCTTCACCCGTACAATTTGAGGCGGTTCAGAGAATAGCCCAGGAGATTGAAGGCCCCACTATTGCCGGCCTGGCCCGTGCTATGGAAAAGGATGTGGTCGCCTGCTATGAAGCTGTGAAAGGGGCTAAACGATCCAGAATACACATATTTATCGCTACAAGTGCTATCCACATGGAGTTTAAACTGAAGAAAAGCTCTAAGGAAGTCTTGAAAATGGCGGTGGAAGCGGTAAAAATAGCTTGTTCCCTGTGTGATGAAGTGGAGTTTTCTGCTGAAGACGCCACTCGGACTGATATAAACTTTCTTTCTGAAGTGATCTTTGCCACAATAGAGGCCGGTGCAAAAATTATAAACGTCCCGGATACGGTGGGTTACACAACACCTAAAGAATATTATAACAGGATCACTGAGCTGAATAAGAGAGTGAGCAACATCAAGAAAGCTGTCATCAGTGTTCACTGCCACAACGATTTGGGATTGGCGGTGGCTAATTCCCTTTCAGCCGTAGAAGCGGGTGCCAGACAGATAGAATGCGCAGTGAACGGGATTGGAGAGCGTGCTGGGAACGCTTCTTTGGATGAGGTGGTGGCTGGCATGAATGATATTGCTGTTCTTAAAAAGAAAGTGACCAATCAGATCAATGAAGAGGCTTTAACCAGAGTGAGCAAGGAAGTAGAGATATATTCCGGTTTACGTGTCGCGTTTAACAAGCCGATTTTGGGGGAGAATGTTTTCACCCAGACGGCTGGGATTCATGCGGATGGGGATCTTAAGGGTAATTTATATGCCAATCCTCTGATCCCGGAGCGATTCGGGCGAAAGCGATCCTATGCACTGGGCAAACTTTCTGGTATGGCCAATCTTGACAATAACCTTAGTCAACTCAATATCGATCTGAATCCTGTAGATAAAAAGAAAGTGCTAGCCAGGATTATAGAATTGGGTGATAAAAAAGAGTCCATCACTGAAGAAGATCTCCCATACATTATATCGGATGTTCTGGAGACGCCAAACAGTCAGCCTTTCAAGATTAAATCCTGTGTGGTTGTAACCAGTACGAACTTAAAGCCTACTGCTACCGTTCGGGCCGAGTATCTGGGGGAAGAAAAAGAAGAAGTTGCCTCGGGAGATGGAGGCTATGACGCCTTTGTGAAGGCCATTAGAAAGATTGGTGACCACTTTAATCTCACATTTCCTAAACTGGAGAATTATAATGTTGTTATTCCCCCCGGCGGGAAGACAGACGCTTTAGTCCAAACGACCATCACCTGGAGCAATGGGAAATCCTTTAAGACAAAAGGA
>CAJXGR010000226.1 GCA_913053665.1 uncultured Spirochaetia bacterium | reverse complement strand
CTCATGGCCTTTATGGGAGGCTATTTAGATCTTGGTATAAACTATTTCTTCGCTTATCGTAGTGAAATTACATCAATAATCTATTTGCCAAATGAAATCCTCTATCAAGCTGTCATGATCTATTGGGTGGTTATTCCTGTTCTATTCACCGCATTAGGTTATTTATCAATTCCAAAAGCCATTGGGTCCAGGAAAATGCTTTCCTCCACCTGGACAGTTATCTCATTCAGTGTTTTTGCGATCAGTTTTCTCCTGATCATTGCTTCAATCATCGTAGATAAATACTTTGGTTTTTCGGTTCTTATAAACGATCAATACGTTAGTTTATCGGTCCTTCTTCCATCTATTTTGGATGCTGAGAAGTTTATGAAGATGGATTACCAGACTATTGCTGATCTATCCTCTCATCCGTTAGCCAATGTTCCCGAAACCAGTATCCAGTTGATGATCACTGCTGTAGCCTTAAACCTTGTCTCTCAGGTGATGACCGGATTTCACTTTATCCTGACTTGTCTCATCAGGCAATCTAAAGAAGTAAAGATACGAGAATGGCCTGTTATCGTCTGGGTAATTAATTTGTCCTCTTTATATCTTATCGTATTTATTTTTACACTTTTTGCAGGACTTATAATAAATAATACCCATCCTCTTGATACACCAAGTTTATATGATTCAAATACTGGATTTAGACCGATCCTACTTGGGTCCTTTGGATTTTTACAAGGATATTCTGTTGCCCACATTTTCATAGCCCTGACAGTAGGTATTCTGTTTGATATTGGCCTGTCAAAAGGCCGACCACTTAAGTGGCAAAAAATCACGACTTATATATTTGTATTATTCATTGGTATTGTCTTTCTGATTGACATTTTGATATCCTGGAATGTGATGACTGGTATTGCAACATCCATATTCTACTCAGGGTATTATCGACCTGTGTATGTTATTATTCTATTCCTGACAGGTTTGTATATCTGGAATCTTATAAAGAGACAGTTCAGCCTAAAGATTGAAGTGTTCTGGGCTTTTGGAGTACTCGTATCGATTGTTGGTGACTGGATTGTTAATGATCCTTTACCGTTTCGATTGGACTCATATTTTTATGGCAGTCCGGGTAAACAGGTTGTACTTTTTATGGATTACGATTTGATACCAATCTACATTATTTTATTCGGTAGTTTTGCCGCTATCTATCACTGGTTCCCAAAAATAACAGGGAAACACTACAGTAAAGTCTTAGCCTACATCCACTTTGGCCTGACCCTTGTATTCTCTTATGGAACAATCTTACTAAGGCTTATACCACCATCGTGGGGAGATAGACAATTTACTATTTGGGGTAATAATAACTACTCCGGTATAAACTCTGACTTAAGTCTTTATCCAGAGAATACCATCATACTTACCTTGGTAATGACCATTGGATTTCTATTGACCCAATTGATCTGGATATATAACATGGTGTGGAGCGGGTGGAAGGGTAAGTCTATTGATATTGAGGATGTAAAACCTGGCTAAATCATTGCAGATTCGATAAGTAATAGCCGTAGACCCAGCCTTTTGCTTTCCCCACCTTTACCCGATACCAGAAGTGAACGCCCATTGAGCCAATCCTTTGGAAAGATCCAGTGGATAAGACTGTCACCTGACTATTCTCTTTAAGACGTCGTAAAACACGACTCTTTATATTGGGTTTGGAACGTAGTCTAACGCCGTTTCGTCTAATCCATCGTATGAATCCTTTGGCCACCCTTCTGATTTGAGGTCTGTGAGTCATAATAAACTGGCTGGGTCTCAAATATCCTGATGTGTTTTCGCCATATCCTCCCCCTACAGGCAGATTTATCTTGTGTCTCATCTCAAAGTGCAGGTGAGCAAAGTAAACACCCTCAGCATTACCAATCGTAGCTATCTTCTGACCCCTCCTTATCCTTTGACCGGGACGAGTAAAAACATCCTTCAGATGGGCGTAGAAAGATTCCACATAGACAGGTTTATCCTTTGACCCAGTATTGTGAAGAATACGCACTATGTTCCCCCAACCGGAGCCTATATTCCTGGCGAATACTACGATGCCATTTGCCACAGCGTATACCGGATCGCCCATATCGCTATTTCCACCCCCCAATCCATTCCAATCGTCTCCAAGATGATGATTCCTGCCGCCAAACCCCTGGGCGTTGTAATAACTTCCTGCATTGGGTGGTCCAACGGGGAAATCAAAGCCATCCGACAGGGGACAATTTGTCTGCCATGAATTCAGTAATGAGTGATTCGACGATCTGATAGGTGTCCGACTGATTTGCTTTGAGTCTTTCAGTGGGTAAAGGGTATGATAAACCCAGATCCCGAGACTCAGCATTAAGACTATGAATATCAATACTTTATGGATATTTATATGGCTAACTCGGATCATAGGTCTTTCCGGTGAACAGTCCCTTTAATATTATAGCTCAAGTTCCCTGTCCCGTGAGGGTGATAAGGGTGATCTCAGAGGGGAAACCCAATCGGAGCGGGGGTCCCCAATACCCCGTCCCGCGACTCACATAGACCCAAGTGCTTTCATGGCGATTCAATCCCCTCAAATAAGGCTGTTCATAGGATACGGCAAGGTTCCATGGGAAAAACTGTCCCCCATGTGTATGTCCCGATATTTGTAAGTCAAAACCAGCTTTGGAAGAGGCAAAAACACTCCTCGGCTGATGGGCCAGGAGTACTTTCATGTCATTCTCCGGCGCACCCTCTAAAGCTTTTTCAGGATCTGATTTATGGCTTGTAATAAAGTCTTTGGCCTTATAATCCGTGATTCCAGCCAGCAATAGTCGGGCATTTTTATGGATCAATATCTCATGTTCATTCATGAGTACCTTATACCCCAATCGTTTAAGCTCTTCTATCCATTGTTCTGCACCGGAGTAATACTCATGGTTCCCTGTGACAAAGTAAGAACCGTATCGAGTCTTTATATTCCCAAGGGGAGCCACGTCATCCTGTAAGTCGGACACGCTGCCGTCCACCAGATCGCCGGTGACAGCCAGTATATCAGGTGACAAGCTGTTGATCTGATCTACAACAGACTGAACGTAGTCTCGTTTGATAGTGGGCCCAACATGCAAATCAGTGATTTGGACAATGCGGAATCCCTCCAGATCGGGGTGAAGATTCTCTACGGGGACAGAAACCCTTTTAATACCAGGGGTTCGTCGGGCTTGATAAAAACCATAGGCTGTAAGTGCCGCTGATAAACTAAGTAGCCCCACATTCATGGTATTTGTTAGAACCTTACGGCGTTCTGGATCGATGGCACCTTCTATATCCACACTCAGACCCAATACATCGCGACTGAAAGCATAGACATACTGAACGCCTCCTTTCAATAACCAAATGCCATCTCTTGTAACCAACAGAAGGAAAGTCACTAAGAATAAAGCAAAAGCTGTATAGCCTATCCATGCAAAAAAACCAATCCACTTTCCCCCTAGAGTGCTTTTACGCAGAAAGATGGGAAGGATTAGAGTGAATAATAAGATAAGAACCAAGATCCAGAGCACCCAATTCCAGGAGGTGGAGAAGTAAGCCGGACTGATTAGTCTCAAGCCCGTATAGCCGTAAATAATTGTTAGTATGGTTATTACAAACATGAAAAAGTGTGTTCGCGTCATTTATTATCACTGGTATCGTATATTGTTGAATAGAAAAGGCTTTCTATCACTATGGTCACTTAATGTCCTGCTAAAGGAGGTAACGTGAAGTATCTAACTGTCACGCATAAGTACTGAGCAAGCTATACACTCAGTCTGGACGCTCTGTACATGGCTTATTCCCCGGCCCGGGAAGTTTAGACTTATTCCCCCCCGAACCTTCTCCCTCTAAAAGGCTTTCTATATCAGAATAAGCATAGATCGACGGGGCCTTATTCTGCATCAATCCCCCCGTATCGGCTGTTGGACCGTAATTACTATGAAGATCCCGACCTAGCATACGAAGGATTGCCATCTGCTGACCCCTGTGATGGGATGAATGGGCTAGTCGTCTGGTCATGATCCACGCTCTGCTACGACTTACGTCAAAGAACGTGCTCGCTTCCTCCCACCAGGAGTCATTTTTATCCTTCAATATAGCAAGACGTTTGGCCGAATCGATAGTGTAGCGATTGATGAACTCCAGACGATCCTCCTTTTCAGGGAGTGGAGGGGCCGTCACATCAATGTCCAGCATGTTGATGAACCAGAGGTTTTCACTCACACACTGATGGATCATCTGTTCACGAACACTTCGTCCTCGTGTATCCCTTTGATTAGGGCGAACAGTCATATCTTCATCCTTAAACATGCTCCAGACACTTACTATCTTGAGGCGTTCCGTATCATAGGTCTCTATAAGAAAATCATAGCTCATTGTATCCTCTAAAAAGAAGGTTCTATTAATAATAATAATCTTTATGAAAGAATGTTGTAGATATTTTGCATTTAGGTAAAAAAATGGGGATTCTTGAGAGGGTAAAGATCACTAAAATATGAAAGAAGGCAGAATCCTCTATAGCAGTTGTCTTAAAAAGATATTAACGATAGATCTCGCACTTGGGCAGGGCTTCCTGCAATTCCTTCACTCCTTGGAAGGTCACATAAGTCCATCTGAGATGCAGGAATCGTAGGGTTCTTAATTCCTTCAGGTGGACAAAACCGGCGTCCGTTACTTTTGTAGCCCACAAGTAGAGAGTTTTAAGAGATTGGATGCCTTTTAGGTGGATCAGCCCGGCGTTTGTTATTTTTGTTTCCCCCAGATCAAGGGTCTCTAAGGACTTTAAGGCGGCAAGATGGGGTAAACCTTTATCCGTCACTTTTGTATGCCATAAATAGAGGACTTTGAGGGATGGAATAGCTTTTAAGTAGATCAACCCGGTATCTGTCACCCTTGTGTTGCTCAGATTGAGGCTTTCCAGGACCTTTAATGCTCTTAAATGGATTAAGCCCCGGTCTGTGACCTGTGTAGCTCTAAGATCGAGGATCCGGAGGGCTTTTAACGGCCTTAAATAGACCAGGTCAGCACTTGACACACGTGTTTCGGCAAGATTCAGGTATACGAGACTTTGAAGTTCCTTGAAACTATACTTTCTCACTCGCTTTTCCAGCCAGCGTTGAGTTCGTGCTAATTCCCATTTACTTACTGAAAAGCCTTCTATGTTTAAAGCCATCAGTAAAGTGAGGCTGAACAAGATTCTTATGGTTGTTGACTTCATTGTTTTTTCCTAAAAGGCTAGTGTTCCTTCAAGTCTCATTTGATGCGAAGGTATAAACACCGGAAAACGTGACATTCACCCCTCCGCACTTAAAATTGTCATTAACAACAAGATTAAGTTCCTACCAGCCTCATTGTGACTTGACACCCATCCTTAGAGAACTTCAAGCGATTTCCTCTAGTGCTCCTTCAATGCTTATTTGATGAATAGTCCTAGTAGGGGCAGACCCACGTGTCTGCCCTTGTGGAAGGGTGAACACACGGGTTCACC
>CAJXGR010000225.1 GCA_913053665.1 uncultured Spirochaetia bacterium | reverse complement strand
GACACAGAGATTGAACAAATCAGTTTCTAATGACTATAAAAGATAATAATATCTTGTATTTTTTTGTGAATCTTATGTGCTTCATGGGAAATTAATAAACTCTTTCCCATTAATTTCTCAGTGTCTCCGTGGCATCTTATAAATCAAACTCACGTTATTTAAGTCCATTCCCCGAACCCACTTTCATAAATATTTCCCCAGCCCTAAAGTCCCAACAGTTGAAAGACGATAATCCCATCAAAGGATCAAAAATATCATCAAATTATGGGAGTTTGAACATGGATGTATCAAATTTAGGTTTGTCTCCTATTAGGCGAACCAACGAAAGTTTCTTTAGGCTGGATAAAAGGAAAAACATCTTAAAGAAAAACACATTACGTAGGGGTTTAACCCAGGCAAAGCAACATTTTGTAGAGAGTAAGACGAGCAGTGTGGCTACTTCTTTCAAAACCAGCACTAAAATCGCTCTGGCTGAGGCCTATATCAATAGCGGGAAATTCTTTGCCGCTGAGCAGGTCCTCAATGAAGTCTCACAAATGGTTTTTGCAACCAATGAAACAGTCTCAAAAAAGATTCATGAGAATGCCAGGATTTCTTCACTCAATGAACCGGAAGAAGTCAAAACGTCCAAGCTGGAATTAGACAAAAAGATTCTGAGTGCTAATAAAAGTACTCTAAAAGAAGCCATGGAAGAAAAGGCAATCTCCAAAGAGTCCAAGAACAAACTCAAAGAGTATCTGATACTCAATGAAATCAAGGATAAGCCATCCATTGAATCGGATGACTAGGATTAAATTGCAAGCAGAAGAGATCAACTCTTCTGCTCGCCTTATATTTATTGGGTTTTAGTTTCTACGGATGGCACACTGTTATAAGCGTTTTGAGTGGGTTTAGCAAAATCTTTAAGCATATCGCGGGCTGTTGCATCATCAAACTGACGAACAGGTGATTTAAACAGATAAGCGCTCGCTTCAATGATTGGACCAGCTAATTTCCTATCCAAAGCAACCTTTGCCGCTCGAATAGCATCAGTAATAACCCCTGCTGAATTGGGTGAGTCTTCTACAGAGAGACGTAATTCCATATCCATTGGAACCCCCCCGTATTGCTCCGCTTCAATTCGGATGAAACACACCTTATTATCGTTAAGCCATGGGATATAATCACTTGGCCCAACATAAATGTCATCTTTATCGATACCCGATTCTATCTGACTGGTTACAGCCTTTGTCTTACTGATCTTCTTGCTTTCAAGGCGAGAACGATCCACCATATTCAAGAAATCCATGTTTCCACCCACATTTATTTGGTAGGTTTTCTTAATCTTCTCACCACGATCCTCAAATAACTTGGTTAAGACACGGTGAACAATAGTGGCACCCACTTGTGATTTAATATCATCTCCCACTATTGGGAGACCTGCTTCCTTAAAGCGATCCCCATATATCTGCGAAAGAAAAACTGGCATCGCATTAACCAGAGCGACATGAGCCTCTAAACAACACTCGGCATAAAATCTCGCGGCCTTTTCACTCCCTACTGGAAGGTAATTCACAAGGATTTCAGTGCCACTCTCCTTTAAGATCCTTACAACATCACTTTTGGCTTCACTATAAGAATTATAAATGTCATCTAAAGGGTCAAACCGTTGATCCTCATGGTATTTCGGAAGATGATCCGCCAATCCGTCTAATATATAACCCATCTGAACAGTACAATCTAGTTTAGGTATGTCTTCATGAAAAATAGTTGTACAATTCGGTTTTTGGAAGATTGCTTCACTCAAATCTTTCCCTACCTTTCTTTTATCAATGTCAAAAGCTGATACAAACTCTATATCCCCGGCATAATATCCGCCGAAATTATTAGTGATAAGTCCTGGGACCTGAGCTTTAGGGTCTTTATAGTAGTGTGTCCCCTGAACAAGAGATGAAGCGCAATTTCCTATTCCCAACAGTCCTACTTTGATTTTATTCATTTTCGCCTCCTTAGTTTGAGCATTCGTTTGTTATCCATTCGTTTATGGTAAGAATATCAATAACATAACACAATATTTATAAACTACAAGTTATTTTTAGAACTCGTTGGATATTTCTTGTAGCAAAGTCTTGGAAAATAACTTCCAAGACATTTTATAATATAGACCACAAATTCCAGTCTGTCAATAATACATATGCACTAAAAATCATTGTTTGAGAGAGTGTTTGGTGGGATCAGCCCTTGTCATTACCTGAAGTAATCGACTTGATACGCCCTTTGATAAACCAATACTTGTCGGAAGTCATTCCATGACTTGTATAGAAAAATGGATTATCATTTATTTTAAAGATGGACTGTATCAAGAAATTTGGGACAAACTTTCGATATTTCGGCTTAAACACCTTTATTTTCAGAGGATGAAGTTTAAAAGATAGCATCTTTTGTATCCGCCGATTGTTCTCCTGGAAATAGACAGGATACAGTAGGCTGGGAAGGACTTTAACGGCGATCACAACTTCATCTTGTCTTGCCATCCACCTTTTCATGCGATTATATTCTTTTTGGGTCAGATTCCCAAACTCGATTGGAACATCAAAGTCACCACTTTTAAATATCACTCGATCAAATGTACGGTGGGACTTAATATTATCTTGTGTTATGCCTGTAATGATCTTGGCAAGATTAATATTGACCTTTTGAAAGTCAATGCCATTCTCTGTATGAATAGAGTATCCTTCAGTTAAAAGAAACTGTAGGACTTGTTCGACCCTTTGAATCGACTGACTTTGACTTAGATTTCTTTTCTTCACAGACCGAAGGGTCACTCGATGCTTTATGAAGTCGGACTCTTTGACCTGATACAGCTTCTGGTTTTGATAGATTAAGTTCATTCTCTGGTTTTGCGATAGAAAAGCCATGATATAATACAATGGATTCGTATAACTCCCGCCCATCAGTTCTGAGACGCGGGTGAATGTTTTTTGAGTCTGTAGATCCATGCCGCTGCAGCCAATTGTATAAACCTTCACCGATTTGGACTTAGCCAGATTAATTATATCCTCAAATTGAAGGTTCACAGGGTTTCCCGGCTTTCCTAAAACTCTATTCCTGGCCATGAACTCACTTATTTCGTTTCCGATTGGATGAATCATTGATAGAAGAGCATCGTAGCCGACTGCCTGCTTCCGGATCCTTAACACTGTTCTATGGGTTCGCTGGCTCTTTAGATTTAAGGTGAGTGTGAAAATATCACGTTTCCTCTCCACACGGCCAGTCATAATATAGGGAACATGATATTGTTCATCGATCTTTCTTAGTAGAGCTTCTTGATTTTTATAATCCAGTCTGTCTAAAAGATAGTTCTGAGCTTTTGAATGGATCAGCCTTTTATCCATTAGATTCAGCTTGGCCCTGAGAGATTTTTCGATCTCTGCTGGGGCCTCCAAAACGATACGTTGATACATACCATCTTGACTGATAGATTTCCTGTATCGAAAGGTCTTTTGAAACGGAATCATGATTAATTGACCTGTTGCTTTTCTCTCGACATTTTTAGGAATTGAACGATCTGTCAGTAAAAACAGGAGTTTTGGATCTTTTTTATAGATAGACCAGTCTCCTTCACGAAGAGCATGACGCAAGCCATCCATTATATTAGTATTGTCATCACCTTTTCTTTTCGCCAGACGATCTAAATACTGTTCAACAGCCAGTATGTTTTCTGTAAAAAAGCTGTGTGAGTGATTCCCATTAGATTTATCCAATATACCACCGGACATATGACTAGAGTCCATAACACCCATTCTGATCGTTATATCGGGGCGTAACGAGTGGATTGTCCTGACAATTTCTCTTATACTCTTTTTGAGGGAGTGTATTTCATCTTTCAGACTGGCTGATGAGCCTATTACAAACATAATCTCTATTTGCTTATCTCGTTGACCTTGTTTTAATGGACTGTTTTGTATGAAACCGATTAAATCCTTTACCAGTGGATTAATCAATGAAAAAATCTGGGGGTTGTTAAGCTTGATGCGTATTTTCCCATTTGAACGCAGTAATTTAAAAAAAGGCAGATTCTGAACCTTGATTCTATGTTTTTTTCTAAATAGATGATTCCCTTCGCGATTAGTTAATATGAGTGTTAGACTATAATAATCATTGTATCTCTCCAATTCACCAGATACAATATAGTCTGAGGCTCTTTTGATGGCTTCCAGTCTGTTCTTGTCCAAGGCCTGAAAGTCCTTGAGAGATAATGTCTTAATGTTTGAAAGGACTAACTGATTGATCAGGATTTGAGTGATTCCTTTTTCCAGGACACCTCTTTTACCATGTCGAACCTTGGATTTAATCGGTAAAACAACGACATCTTTTGCAAATGTCGTTTGGATACTCATTATAAAACCTGAGATCAGAACAATAGAACTCAATACTAATAACTTATTAACTTTCATAGGGCCAACCAATTCTCTCTTGATTTAGATAGCAAACTATCTTTACAATCGGAATTGAGAGCTCCTAAATTGAATATAGCCCCAAGATTTTCCCCACCTTTTTAAAGGTTCCTTAAATAATATGAAATATATAATAATCCGTTTGTCAAATGAAAGCTAATATGGTAAATTCACTGCCACAATGCTGAAATATCTTGCGAATAGAATCGTCCAAAGTCTTATAGTTTTAGTTATTTTATCCATCGTAATGTTCACGTTAATTCAACTCATGCCGGGAGATATAAAAACCCAATTTCGTATCGAGTATGGCCATTTACCCAAAGAAAGTGAACTCATTAAATATAAAAAGAAGAAAGGACTTGATCAACCCTATTATAAGCAATATTTATCCCTCATGAGCCGCTTCCTGACAGGAGATTTTGGCACATCCGAACAATATCAGCTGAAAGTCACCGAAATACTGCCCCAGCGTATATTAACAACTCTAAAGCTCAGTATACCCGTCTTCCTTTTAAGCTTAGTCATTGCTATACCTATAGGTATATTCGCGGCTGTCTATCAGTACACTCGATTTGACTATATCACCAACTTCATTATATTTATAGGGATCTCTATTCCCACTTTCTGGACAGGATTGATGGCGATCTATATCTTTTCCCTAAAACTGCAGATCTTCCCGGCCAGCGGTATTCAGACGGTAGGACTCTCTTCTTTTATGGATCAAGCAAGACACTATATCCTACCCATATTGATTCTATCAATACATGGGATTGGTAGCTGGGTGCGCTACCTGAGAGGCGGACTGCTGGAAATCCTGAAACTGGACTATATCAGAACGGCGCGGGCTAAAGGACTGGACGAAGAAAAGGTGATCCTAAAACACGCCCTCAAAAACGCTATGATCCCCTTGCTCACCCTTATGGCTTTGTCTATGCCGCATCTAGTCAGCGGGGCGTTAGTTACTGAGCAAGTCTTTGGTATCCCTGGGATGGGACAGCTTCTGTTTACGTCTATTAAGGCTCAGGACAGAGAACTAGCATTAGCCACCTTCTTGTTTCTTGCTGTTCTAACCCTTGTATTCA
>CAJXGR010000224.1 GCA_913053665.1 uncultured Spirochaetia bacterium | reverse complement strand
TGGAAAGTGGGCGCACCCATCAGATTCGTGTGCATTTTGCCGGGAACGGCCATTCGGTGGTGGGTGATTTGATTTACTCAAAAACGAACAGTCCCTTTGAGAAGAGAGGTATGGCCCTGTGTGCCAAGCAATTAGCCTTTGTCCACCCGGCAACAGGAGAAGCCATGTGCTTTCAAATAGAGTTGCCAGATTATTTTAAGGATATGTTAAGTGAGCTGGAGAGAGGTTTACATGGAGAATCTCTGAAGTGAGTGGGCTGTGAAACCATTTAAAAGGAATAATATTATATAGTGATGTGTTTAAATTAACGGTTTAATCCATTCCATTTTGTATAGGAGATCCAATGAAAAAGTCTTTAGTATTTCTGATCCTGGTTCTAAGCTTTTCGATCCTTCCTTTCCCAGGCTCATCAAGAGGCCCGCGGAAAGGTCATCACAAGAAAGCCGACAAGAGTGATTCTCTCCAGTTCCTGGACATAAGTGAGGTGAAAAGAGGTATGAAAGGGTATGGCCTCACAGTGTTTTCAGGCTATAAACCCACCCGATTTAATGTTGAAATCATTGGTATTTTAAAAAATGATGGGCCTAAAAGTGATCTCATTCTGGCTAAATTCTCGGGAGGCCCCCTGGAAAAGACCGGTGTGATTGCGGGTATGAGCGGAAGTCCGGTGTACATCAACGGGAAGCTGGTTGGGGCGGTATCCCACGCTTTTCCCTGGTCTAAAGAGCCTATTGGGGCCATCCGACCTATTAAAGAAATGCTTAAAGTCTTAAAGAAAAGAAAATACAAGCCCTCCAACGAACCCCTTCGCTTTATACCTCTGGAAGCTGGTGTAAGGAAAAGCCTTGAAAAGCTTGACTCCAACTACTTCAAGAACACTCATGTGAGTGAGAGGGTGGCTCTTGTGGGAAAGAGGCGAATGACCCTTGTACCCATCAAAACACCCATTTTATTTAGCGGGATTGATGATCGCATCCTGGATATCATGCGCCCCGAAATGGAGGCTTATGGTTTCTATCCGATTAAAAACGGGAGTGGGGGACGAATTGATCCTCCTAAAGGGGTATCAAGGACACTCAATCCGGGAGATGCTGTTGGGATCCCATTGATATCAGGGGATATGCACGCCACTCCTGTTGGGACAGTGACCTACCGTAAAGGGAATGAGATCCTTATTTTCGGCCATCCCTCCTTTTTTCGCGGCCCCATCGACATGCCCATGAGTAGAGAGTATATCCACACAGTGATTCCAAGCCGTGAGATTTCTTTTAAACTTTCCTCCACGTTATTTGAGGTGGGCCGGGTATTTGATGACCGTAATACCGCTGTAGCTGGGGAATTGGGTACGTTCTCCAAAACAATCCCCGTCCAGGTCACCATTAAGAATGAAGGTAAGAATGAAAAGTTTCATTATCGCATTGTGAAAGACAATATGTTCTTTCCTAATCTCATGATATCCTCTATCATGCAGTCTGTTTTCAATGTGAATAGTCGCGCTTCCTACAGTAGCATCAAGTTCAAGTTTCAGATTAAAGTGAAAAACCTGAAAACCGGGCGGATCGACACCATCACCACTCACGACTTCCTCACAGGCAATGAAACTCAGAAGAACATGTTCCAGGGGCTTTTCAGGTTGACTCTTCCCCTTCAGGCTCTTTTGTACAACCCGTTTGTGGAGACCGAAATCCTGGAAATCAAGGCTCATCTTGATCTCAGTCAAGGATGGAAGGCCAGTGAACTTGTAAAGATAAAAGTGCTAAAGAATTACATACGTCCTGGGGATACCGTACCGATCCTTGTCACGTTAAGAAATTATAAGGGTAAGCGATTTTATCAGAAGGTGGAAATCAAGCTCCCTGAAGTGATCAAGTCAAACATCCTGGCATTAGGCGTTGGGAGCGCCAAAGTAGAAATGACCCTCGACAGGGCCTTCTCTCTGGCTCGATTTATTCCCAAAAACTACGATCATCTCATCAAGATACTCAATCGAAATGAACGGTTTAATGACATGGTTGTCTGGGTGGATATACCTGAGAAGGGTTTGGTGGTGGATGGACGTGAACACCCCAATCTCCCCTCATCCGTCATGTCCATCATGCAAAGCGGCAGTTCTTCCTTGAATGGGACGATTAACGGAAGGGTCAAAAAGTACTACCGATCGAACTATCTCATTTATGGGTTACAAGTTGTCCCTTTGGTGATTCATAATAATGATTTAGGTTAATAAAATAATTATAAGGATAAGTTATGCGTAAATTAATACTTCTTTTTACAGTGATTGTATTTGTATTCATGGGCTATAAAGGATTTACGGCCGTCACCAAGTTTTTGGGGGACTCCTCCATCAAGGACTTTGAAAAAGGTAAGTTCAACCGTATCGCTTTGGATCGCAATGGACATTTGTCTCTGTCTCCTCAAATGAAAGAAGTCTTCCATAAGGCCGATATCTTGTATGTATGGTGTCTGGTGGAAGATAGCAAGGGAAATATTTACTTTGGAACAGGGAATAAAGCACGAATCTATCGTAAAACCCCTAAGGGCAAGGTGGAGCTTTTTTATCAGTTTGAAACCGGGATCAGTGTGACCAGCCTGGCCATAGACTCGAAAGACAATATCTATGCCTGTGCCAATCCAGGAAATACCATTGTCAAGCTGAAACCCAATGGGTCAAACAGGTTTCTCGCGAAGATCAAGGAAAAGTATATCTGGAAGCTTAAAACCGACTCAAGAGACAATCTGTATGTAGCGACGGGTAACTCAGCCGCCATCTATCAGATCAGTCCTGATGAGACCATTCAACCCATTTACAAGTCGAAGGAAGAGTCCCATTTCCTCGCTCTTGCAGTCACTCCGGGTGGGACTGTGGTCTTTGGCAGTGTAGGGAAAGGAATTGTCTATAAATGGGACAGGCGATCCAATCAAGTCAAAGTCCTCTATGATACCTATGAAAACGAGATTAAAGACATTCTTGTCGATTCCAGGGGGGATATTTATTTTGCCACAGCTACCAAGCTTCCCAAAACCCCGCCTAGAACCTTTAATTATACAGATACTTTCAGGCGATACGGTTCTGCCAAGGCCAATCGATCGAAGTTGGTCAGAAGGTCCAAGAAAATACCTCTCAAGAACTCCATTTACAAAATACCTGTTGAGGGGGGAGTTCAAAAGCTTTTCACCCGGGATAACACGACCTTTCTCGCTCTGGCGATGGATAAAAAAGGCCGTCTCTATGCTGGTACAGGGGATGAGGGAGTGATTTATAAAGTGAATGGAGTGAATGATGTCTCTATTTTCTTAAAAACAAAAGAGCTGCAGGTCCTTTCCTTGTTGAATAGTCAAAATGATAAGCTCATCGTCGCCACCGGCAATGTGGGAAAGGTTCTTGAGGTCGGTCTTAAGTTCAAGAATGAAGGGACCTATCTTTCACGGGTTTTTGACGCGAGTGGCCAGGCTCTGTGGGGCAAGATTTCATGGAAAGTGAAAAACGCTCCCAGGAATGCCATTCAACTATTCACCCGCAGTGGAAACACCTCTCATCCGGATAAAACCTGGACATCCTGGTCGGAAGGCCACTCCAGACATAAAGGAGAGATCATCAAAAGCCCTGCCGCCCGATATATCCAGTATAAAGTGGTCTTTCGCTCCAACGCCCTGGACGGTACTCCGATCCTTAAAAAGGTTGTACTGGCCTATCTGCTGGAGAATCGGAGTCCTCAGATTGAAAATATCCGCCTTAAAAAGGAAAAGAACAAGTCTATCCCCCTAATAGGCCCTTTCAGTCGATCTATGCCTCCTTCTGTTTTTACGTTGACCTGGGAGGCCTCTGATCGGGATTATGACTTTCTAACGTACACCGTTTATTTTCGCAGTGAAGACAGTGATCAGTGGGTTCTATTGAAGGATAAAATCTACTACAAGCGTTTTTCTTTTGACTCACGGCGTTTATCCGATGGAAATTATCATTATAAAGTGGTGGCCACCGATGAGAAGTCCAATGGGTCAAAACGGGCAAAAACGGGCTTTGGGACAAGCTCTCTCTTCAAAATCGATAACAGCCCCCCTAAAATCACCAATGCCAAGATGATCTACGAAAAGGGCCTCTACAAAATTAGGGGAATGGCCATTGACAAATACAGTGTGATTAAAATCATCCAATACTCCCTGAACAGTGCGGACTGGGTCTACCTCGGTCCTCAGGATCTGATTTATGACTCAATGGAAGAGAGTTTTGAGATTGTTATAGACCCTAAGAAGACTCCTCTCCATAAGGGTAAAAACATTATTATCTTGAGAGTGGCGGATCAGTTCAATAATTTCACGACTCACGAGGTCGCCTTTAGGACCAGTCCGATGCCGTGATGACTGATACACGGGGTTCATATACTTCGGTGCGAGATATTATGATCCAAGGACAAGCGTTTGGCAGGTAAGCCTAATGCTGGAGTGTTTGATTCATCTAATCTAAACCTCTATGCCTATACCTTCCAGAATCCAGTAAAATACATTGATCCTACTGGGTTAAGTATTCGCTCGAAAGTTGATTACGGCAGGTTCGATCGTCACCTTGTTGGTCCACCACGAAGACGTCGACCTACATATACACTGCCATTGGAAGGGAGAAATATTGTAATCAGAAAAGCAGGTTTTGCATTTTTGCCGTACGGAGGTAAATACGGCTACTCTAGACGTTTAGGAAGCAAGTTCCATTCAGGAGCAGATATACTAGCCCCTGTAGGCTCTAGAGTACTCGCTGCCGGGAAAGGCGAAGTTGTTCGCACTACTTATCATAACAAAGCTGGAAAATATGTAACAATTGCTTATAAAAAAGGAAAGAAAACCTATTATGTTAGATATTTACACCTCTCTCTTATTAACGTCAAAGTCGGTGATACCGTTCAAGAAGGTGAAATAATTGGCTGGACGGGTAAAACAGGAAACGCTAGAGGGTTACCCAGATCTCAAGATCATTTACATATGGATGTTTATTTGAAAGTAGGAAGAAGAAGAAAATATGTTGACCCCCACGATCTATTTGGTAAGGCTGGAAGTAAAGATTCAGAAGGCCGCACTATACCACAAATGAGCCTGACTAAAGCTGACAAAACTGCAATACGGAATTATGCAGCAGGAAGAGCAGCAGCAAGAGCAGCAGCAGCAGCAACTCGATAGGGAAGGTAAGGGAAATAATAACATCAAATGCTATTGAAATATTCTAGGTGGAGGAAGAATATGTATAAATGGGCTTTTATCCCTATCATAATGATCTTATTAATTGGTGCAGGACTTGTTTTAAGCAATGAAAAGAAAATAAAACTTGGAAGTCATGTTTATACACTTCTTGAAGAGCATAAGCATCCCAAAAAAAACTATAAGATTCTTTCAGTGAGGGGGGAACCTTATTTTTACTTAATAATTACTGATAGTAATAATAAAATTCTTTTTAAATCCCCACCTGTAGGTGATGGACCTATTATAGCTGACATTAAAATTATTGATTTAAATAATGATAAAAAGTATGAAATTGTTTATAGAGAAACGGGGTCAGTTGGAGCA
>CAJXGR010000223.1 GCA_913053665.1 uncultured Spirochaetia bacterium | reverse complement strand
TTCTCTTAAAATTATAGGTAGTTGGATAAATCCGTCAGTAACTGGTTTATCACGACCCGTTTTATTGCTAGCCAATTTATTAATCGTGAAATCAACTTAAGGATATTTTATGAACTCTAAATGGACTCCATTCTCAAAGATTCTGATGATTGGATTACTCGGTCTTTTATTCTTATTTACTAGTGTCGCAGGGGCTGGAGAAAGAATCATCGTTGAAATGAATAATGGGGATCGCCTGGAAGGGGAACTCATTAAGAAAGACGAAAACAATCTCTACATGTACTTTGGCGGCAAGATTATATCCATCAGCCAAGACAAGGTTAAAAGCTTAAAGAAAATAGGAATTCAGAAGGCTAGCACTGGTGGGACAAAGAACTTCGAGTTCTATAAAACAGCTAATCTACCCATTAAAAGCATCCAAACCCATGTCAGAGAGTTGGGACAGGCTGTTGTGCTGGTTAAAACGCCGTCTGGTCTTGGCACAGGCTGGTTCTGCAATCAAAAAGGCTATCTGGTGACCAACAACCATGTTGTGGCCAAGGAAAAATCCATTACCGTTACTATCTTCCCCCGTAAGGGTCAGGGATTTGGGAAAAAAGTATACAAGAAAGTCAGGATTATAGCCCTAAACGCCGACCTGGACCTCGCCTTACTCAAGATAGAAGAGACAATCCATGAGAACTATCCACAACTTTTCCTGGGGGATTCTACTAAATTAAAGGCCGGCGAAAAGGTCTTTCTTATTGGAAACCCTCTCGGACTGGAGCGATCCACTTCTCAGGGGATTATTTCAAAGGTGTCCAGGAATTACGGAGGGCGATTGTACTTGCAGACCACAGCGCCGATCAGTCCAGGAAACTCAGGGGGACCTCTGTTTAACGAGAGGGGTGAAGTTGTTGGAGTCATCAACATGGGATTCAAGTATCTGGACGGCCTGGGATTTGCTATTCCATCCAAGTATATCAAAGAGTTCTTGAATAACATCGAAGCCTTCGCCTACGACAACGATAACCCCAATAATGGCTTTCAGTATATGGAAGCCCCCATCACCAGTACGGACAGGAAGATTCGCTTTACGGATACAGAGTTCATCAAGTCGAGTTTCGGGATTTCCCATCTCACCCTGGCTGATCTCAATGGAGATGGAACAAAGGAAATTGTATTCGCCAATAACGATAAGGCTGAAATCGAAATCATACGCTTAGCCAATGAAGGGGATCAAAAAAAGGTGAAGACGTCCACTGACCTGGAGGATATTAACCGTCTCAAAGAGAGTGGCCGCTTCGCATCGGATATCATCACGGTCTCCAGCAAGATATTTTCCCTGGGTGTTGGGGACTTTACTGGGGATAATCGGCCGGATATTGTTTTCTACGGGGACGTGGATGGCTTGGCTCTCCTTGAGCAGAAGGCTGATGGGACTTTTAAGACGGCCAAAAAGATTGATGATATAAAGATCTCAGAAAGACGGGATGCTCTCAAAGTGGTTGATATAAACGGAGATGGACTTAAGGATATCTTCACGATGGGAAAAAAGAGTTTTACTATCTTTTTAAGTGGTAAGGAAAAGAAAGAATATCCTTTAAACACTAGTTATGTCAATAAGATAAATCATTATGACATTATGGATATCAATAAGGATGGACGTAAAGATATTGTATTCTTTGTTCTGGATAAACATTATGCTGTCTATGTCCGCCTGCAGAACGAAGCAGGAGGGTTTGTTGAGGAAATCCCTGTCCGATCCAATATATCAGGCCCTGTGGTACGATATTTCGGAGACAGCCGCCCAAAGTTTCTAACACTCGATAATGGCTTGAACCGGGTTCGAGAAATAGTATTGACTCAAGAGAAGCAAAAAGGTACTCATAATATAGCATCCGGCTTACTCAGTATCCCAATAGGTTCTGAGGGGGGAGTCTCCTCAAACGTTAAGCTGGGAGATATAGATGGAGATGGGGCATTGGAAATGCTTACTGTGGATAGTATGACCAATGAGTTTATCGTCCTTGATCGCCAAGGGGACAGCTTTAAGATCATTCGATCCCCCTCACCCAAGGAAGTGACACAGTTTGAACTTTATACGGGTAGAAAGAAAAAAGCTATTGTGATCAGTTTTTCCATGAAAGACAAGATCTTTGGAATCAGTCGTGTGGAACATGGGAAAGTGTCTTTCCCAAGACCCTTGACCTATCAGGGAACTATTCAGTTCATGAGATTGGGTTCGTTTTTTGGTAAGAGGACTGTCTTACTCTGGGTTGAGAAGTCAAGGAATAAATACTTCGTGCGTTATATCCCGGCAGACCAGTTATTAAACGCGGTCTATCAGAACGAAAACGGCTCACTAAATGTGAAGTCCAAAACCCTCCACTTTGATTTTAAGGGCAAAAAAGAGGGTATGAGTCGCTTTTTAAGTCAAAAGCCTGCTAAACTGTCGTTTGCTGATTTTAATTCGGATGGCAAGAAGGATTTAGTCGTCTACTGGTCTTATTCAGACAAAGAAAGCCTGTTTTTGGGGACGGGAAAAGGGCGATTTCGTGAGATCATCAAAGACCAAAAGGTTCTGGATGGCGCCCCCATCCTTTTTGAGGATATCGATGGAGACGGGCGAAAGGATGTTTTGTTGATTCAGTCGGGCTATGTACGATTACTCAAGGTGGACAAGAAGAATAAATTGTATATCAAACAGCAGATCAACTGGAAGTTAGACCCATTAAAACGCTTTGTCTATTATAGAAAACGGGGACGAACCCCTCAATTTCTTGCTCTATCAGGTAAAAAGCTCATGCTGGTGGAGTATAATCCTAAAAAGAAAGTCTTTATCGTTAAAGAAAAACAGGATCTCACAGGGATGGGGAATAACAAGATAAAAGTTGGATCCATTACAGGAAAGGGAATGCCTGGTATTCTAATCCTGGGAGGCGGGGTGATTCATCTTTATCTCAACAAGAAAAGCAATTTGATCTTGAACTCGAAGGTCATCATGAACTCCAAGACTCAATACTTTCTTTACTGGAACCTGTTTTCCTATGATCTGGATATGGATAAACGGGATGAGATCCTCCTTTTTGACAGCAAAAAAGCCATGTTTGAGATCTACAGGAAAGTGAAGGGAGGCCGGATGAAAGGGATTCTAAGGCAACGTCTATTCACGAAAACCATCTTCCAGAGGGCTGGATCGGTTTATGAACTTCCCAAGGAAGTCCAGATTGGCGATGTGGACGGGAACGGGACACCGGACTTTGTATGCATCCTTCAGGATCGAATCGCTATTTATTTACAAGCCACGAAGAAATTATAAGGAAATGGGGTGATCACCGTAGCCCGTAGGGGCAGACCCACGTGTCTGCCCCTGTGGAAGGGTGAACACGTGGGTTCACCCCTACGAGCAGTAAACTATCTTTATTGATTACTACTAAATGATAAGGAGACGCACTATGCAACGTTTAAAGAATCCATTCATCCCTTTTGTCTTTTTAGTCCTGGTTTTCGGGACTATAAACCCTGGTTTTGCTGACAACGGTAGTTTCAGACAAAAGAACCTGGCCCATAACCTCCCCCAGGACACCCTCTTATATATCCAGCTGGATGTGGGAAAAACCCTTCAGAGCATGGGGGACTACTTCAAGTTTGTGAATAAAGTGTCAGGAAACGCCATCATCAAAGAAGTAAAAACCCTAAAAACCTTGCTGGTAAGCTTTGCAAAGATTTACCACTTTCAACCCAGGCTCTTTGATAACATTCATAAAAGCCGCTTTTATTTCCTTATGGATTACATGGATAAGCCTCTCGTGACCATTCAAAAGTATAAGCAATATCAATACAATCAAACCACAAAAAAGTATGAAACTATAGATAAAGAACGAAGGATTGTAGAGAAAATCAATTATGTCGGGGTGCTGGAAACGGATATTGAGTCGGCTAAAAACCTGATCCCTGAACTTAAATCCCTTGTGGAGAGAATGAAAGAGAAACATCCAACGGCCAAGAGGTTCACCTGGAAGCAGATAGATATAGATAAAGGGGAACTCGTGAAGATTGGCGACCTTTATCTGGGCCGTTTGGGAAAGTATTTGACCTTATCCCAGTTCAAACCAAAGAAGTTATGGCGGTATCTCCAGTATCCGGCGGATCAATCACTATCTGGAACAGATTTGTATAATAAATATCAGAATAACCCTCTTCCTTCACAGGCTATGGTTTTATTTAATCTTGGGAACTACCTGAAGGGCGTGGAAAGAGAGATGAATGACAAGCTGGAAGAAGCTAAAAGGGATGCTAGAAAGGAAAGTCGCCCTAGCCCTTGGAAGGTGAAGTATGCTGAGTCTAACTTACGGTCGTATCAGATCTTTAAGAAGCTGTTTAGTTTTGATAAACTTAAGTTCATAGGGACGAACTTGGCTTGGGGCATTAGGAATAACTTATTGCAAGCCCGTCATACTATTTCCCTGAGCCACTCTGAACCTATCTCACCTTTCTTGAAGTCCATCCTGAACGGAGGGCAGACATTTCAGGATCCAGGACTGGGTCTTGATAAGTATCTTGCCTTTTTGTTCCGTCTGGAGTTAAAGAATATGCGAAAAACCCTGTTGAAAAGCATGGATCAAAAAGCTATTGCTCAGTCTGAGATGGCGAATCGTATGGTGAAAATGCAGGTGGGTTATTCCATAGATGAGATTTTATCGGCCTTTTCGGGGGACTTGTATTTCTTTTTTCGGGAGAAGAATCCGGGGGATGAGAAAAGCAGTGAGCCGGAATTCATCACGCTTTTGGGATTGAATGATGGGATCGCCTTTTCCGAGATGCTCTCAAAGGTGGTGACAAAGAGTGTGATGACCCTTGGTATGGGAAATTACGTAAAAAAACGGGTCTACATGCGAACGAATGTTTATGTGGTGGGGAATTCCAAAACACCAGAGTTTGCCCTCGTGATATTGGGGCGATACGTGAGTTTTGGCAGTTGGGATACCATCAAAAGCCTGATCCGAAACGAACTCCAGGCCAGGGAAAAATCCTCCGATCCAAGACTCCTTAAGGTGATTAGCAAACACAGGAACTCCAATCTATTGCTCCTTGTGTCTAAATCCTATCTTAAGACCAATTTAATAGATCAGGAAAAGCGGGTTCAGAGCCTCATGAGTCAGGCAAAACGAACCATTAAAACTCATGACAGAGAGATGGATGAAAAGATTGTTAAAAGCCTTAAAAACCTGTTTCACCACTTGATGCGTATACAAAAGCTCTCAACAGAGATGAGTCCTGAAATTATGGTGTTCAATGGGACTCACACACGCAAAAACTATGAAATCACCACTCGCTTCGAGATGAGGAAATAGGCTAGTGATGACTACCTGTCGTTTATTGGTTTATCATTCCTAATAAACAGTGTCAGCCTTTTACAGGACAGGTCTTGAGAAGAGGGAAGTTGTAAAACGCCAGGCTAGTGTTCCATCAATGCTGATTTGATGGATTCATTTGATGTGTAGGGGCGGGGTAACCCCGCCCCTACACATCAAATGAGACTTGAAGGAACACTAGGACAAGGTAGGGTAAAAGACTTCTATTGCCAGAGAATAATTATCCTA
>CAJXGR010000222.1 GCA_913053665.1 uncultured Spirochaetia bacterium | reverse complement strand
TTATCCGAACAGGTGCCTTCATTGGTGAGAGAACCAGGATCGGGACTCATGTAGAGATTAGCCCTAATGTCAAGATCGCGAAGGATAATCAAATCTTTAAGGGAGTCTATCTAGGGGCTCCTCCACAAGATATAAGCTATGAGAGAGGTGATGACAAGTCGTGTCTGCTGGAGATTGGTTCTAGCAACGTATTTCGGGAATATGTGACTGTCCATCATGGCTCAAAAAGGGCAACCCTTATCGGCCATTCCAATTACTTCATGGCATACAGTCATATCGCCCATGACTGTGTGGTAGGGGATCATATCACCCTGGCCAATTATGCCGGATTAGCTGGTTGGGTTGAAGTCGCTGATCACGTCTTTATTTCAGGTCATAGCCTTGTTCATCAGTACGTGAGGATTGGCAAACTGGCTATGATAGGCGGACTTTGTCGTGTGAATCAAGATGTGCCCCCCTTTGCCCTGGTTTCCCAAAAAAATGGACAGCTTTATGGGTATAATCGAGTGGGACTAAAACGCTCGGGCTGGAGTGACGAACAAATAAATGTACTTAAAAAAGTCTATGTTCTGTTATTTCGCAATGGTTTGAGCCTGGAATCTATTCAAGGCAAACTAGAAGAGTTTATCGTCTCCCCTGAGCATGAGCTTATCTTGAACGAACTGATTACTTTAAGCCAATTCTTTAAGGGTACAAAAAGAGGATTTTTAAGTCATTGGGAAAAATACAAGGACTAAACAAGTTTTTTTGTTTATACTTGCTTGACAATCCATTGGAATGTTATTACATTAGTAATCTTATTTTGCGTGTCTTATTAAGTTGTAGAGGGTTCAATGAAAAAGTTTATAGTGACAAGCCTTGTGTTAGCAGTTTTAATAAATATCATGGCGTCTGACAGATGGATGTATGCAAAAAGTAAACACCATAAATCCAGTCAATCAAAGATTCTCACCAAAGAAGATAGAATCATCCAGAATATCCTGAAACGTTACAAAGAAAAAACCAAAAACCGGGATATTTACGCCCCCCCCAAACGAAAGTCCTTAAAAGTTAAGGAAACACTACTTTATGGCAAGACTAGGTCATCCCGTAAGAAATCCTCTAAAAGAACCCGAAATAACAAAACCTTTAAAGTGGATAAAATCATTGATGATGATAACTCCAAAATATTAAAAGCTTACCAGAACTGGCCTTTTATAAAGAATAAACACAGATCTCAAAGAGGAAAGAATCGGGTCAGTAATACGAATTATCCGGTCACCCTTAGGGTCACTAAAAGCACTGTGTCTCAAGGGGAAGCCATTAAAGTCATCGTGGAAAGCTCCCATAAAATCCTGAAATGCTTTGGAAATATAGGTGGCAAAAAGATCAGCTTCTTAAGCACTCAAAAGTATTATCAATTCCGAGGATTTCTAGGCTTTGACATTCAACACTCCATTGGCCCATCCAAACTATTAATCGCTGTTCTTTTCAAAGATCTTAAAGTTAAATATTTAACCAAAGAACTCATCATCAAGAAAAAAGTAGTGACTCCAAGAATCGCTATTTGGGTTGTCAAAAGAAAACGTGTTCTAAGACGCTATAAAAGAAGAGGACGGGTCTATAAAAGATGGCGAACCATAAAGATTAGAGTGAGACGCTATATTAGCCCCCCTGTTTTTCCAGTTCGTAATACCACCAAAACATTGGATCAATTTCAAAATGAAGTAGAAGCAAAAATCCTAAGTGGCTATCCTAAAGATGAAAATTATCCTAAAGGGATTGGTGGTTCAGACGATCCGGATTCCTTTCAATACAAGTTTGATGGAACGGTAGAAAGAGTCAACGATAAAGATATACCTAAGGGTGAGAGAGCATTTTTCAATCATCAATATAAACTTAACAGACCCCTGCAATTATGGAATGGCCCATTCCTCCAACCCGTATACCCTGCAAGGGGTGGTCATATCTCCAAGTTTGGGGCCTACAGAATCTATCGCGCTAGAGGTAGGAATCGAAGCGGCTATCACCAAGGATTAGACATCGCCAAGCCTTTGGGAACCCCTATCTATGCCGCTAATCATGGTATTATTGTTATCGCAAAACGCTTTGGTGCTCGGGGCAATTCTGTTGTCATTGATCATGGGGGTGGGATTTACTCTGTTCATTACCATTTGAGTAAAATTGTGGCTCGAAAGGGTATGTTTGTGAGAAAAGGCCAGTTAATCGGTCTCGTTGGAACGACTGGTGTATCGACGGGTCCTCATCTGCACTGGGAAATCAGAGTCCACGGGGTCAGTGTCAATCCTGTTCAATGGAAAAGTCTCCGCTAATCATGCCTGTGGAAGAAGATTGGATTAAATCCCATGGGGCTGACATAGTCCTTCGAGTAAAAGTTATTGTCAATTCTTCTAAAAATCAATTGTCTTTTTTAGATGATTGTATTAAAATACATCTCACTGCTCCCCCTATAGATAATAGAGCTAATAAAGAACTCATTAAGTTTTTGGCTAAACAGCTTAAAGTCAGAAAAAAGGACATTGAAATAATAAAGGGAAAACAGGCCAAACTCAAACATATCTTGATCTTAGAAAGTTCAAAAGAATCTATACTCAGTAAAAAGAACGAGGTAGTCAATGGCTGACGCAAAGATTGGTATCATTGGCGGAAGCGGTGTTTATAATATTGATGGCGTCCAGATTGTAGAGGAAGTCTCCATTGATACGCCTTTTGGCAAGCCTTCTGATAAAATCATGATCGGGCAAATCCATGACAAAAACGTAGCGTTTCTTCCCAGACATGGCAAAAATCATAGCTTTCTCCCTTCAGAAGTCCCCTCAAAAGCAAATATCTACGCGTTAAAGAGTCTGGGTGTTGATACCATTATTTCAATCAGTGCTGTGGGAAGTCTCAAAAAGGAAATTAAACCAAGAGATTTTGTCATTCCCAACCAGATCATTGATAGAACTAAAAAAAGGGACCTTTCCTTTTTTGGAGGAGGGATTGCGGCCCATGTCAGTCTTGCCGACCCCTTTTGTAATGAGCTTTCTGATTATTTATATAAAACTATTAAAAGTAAAAGCACTGTAGATATTCATAAAGATGAGACTTACCTTTGCATGGAAGGTCCTTTATTCTCCACAAGGGCTGAGAGCCATCTTTATAGGTCATGGGGATGTGGTATCATAGGGATGACAGCGATTCCAGAAGCCAAGCTTGCCCGAGAAGCCGAGATGTGCTACGCTACCATTGCCATGTCAACGGATTATGACTGCTGGAACGAAGAAGAAGAAGAGGTCACGCTCGAAATGCTCTTAGGCAATATGCATGCCAATGTTGCGGAGGTTAAATCCTTATTACTTGATCTGATAAGTAATATGCCGGATTATAAGACCTGTTCATGTAGTGAGGCGGCCAAAAACGCTATCATCACTCAAAAAGAGTTCATCCCAGCAGAAAAGAAAAAAGAGTTAGGTTTACTTTATGGAAAATACTTTTAGCATAAGACGTATCTTGGTCTTAACTTGTACACTAACTTTCATCCTGGCCTATACACAGCCATCCTTTGCTCAACAGGATTTTATGGCTATCCAAAAGAATGACCAGCTCTTAAGTTTTGACTTCAATGAAGAAAAGCCAGTCCTGGAAGGGAAAAGATTTCCTAAAATTCTCTTGCCTCCAAATAAAATAGAAGAAGAATTTCAAGAGTCGTCTCTCCGACGCTTTGAGATCATCTTTTTCCTTTCCCTCCCCTTTGTTTTTGGCTATCAACTACTCCTAAACCAGCTTTTAGCCAGTAATGCAATGATCAATGGGCAAAGCAGCGGAAGCCTATCCGGCCAACAATGGCTTTACATGGGAATGGCAAGCCTCCTTATGGCTACAGGCGTTGCCTACAGCGACTATCTAAATGTCTCAGAATCCCAAAAAAGAGAGATCGACATGTCATCCTCCAGTTCAACTTACTTTAAAAGAGATCGGCAAATCACTTTTTCCTGGAACTTTTACTTTTAATGGAATGATCCAATCACTCAAAGGAAGAATACAATGAAATGGCTACCTATAATTATCGTCCTCTCTGTTTTCTTATTAGACCAGGGGTCAAAGCTTCTGGTCGTTAAAAACTTGACACTCATCGACCATAACATAGTGGATAGTGAAAAATACAGGGTCCAAGTGATTGGTGATTATGTTCGCCTTAAGTACGTAGAGAATAAAGGGATGGCCTTTGGATTTCTTTCTGACGCATCAGAAGTTGTAAGGATTTTAGTCTTTACGTCTTTAACAATTATTGCCATTGGCGTCGTGATCTACTATTTTATGAATGTCCAAAAAGATAAAATACTTGTCAAAAGTTCCTTTGCCCTTATTTTAGGGGGAGCTGTCGGGAACTTATCGGATAAGCTGTTTGGAGCGATTACCTTTCATCAGGAATTAAAGCTTTTGTACGCCAAAGTGGTGGACTTTATCGATGTTGGGATCAATGATATGAGATGGCCTACCTTTAACGTGGCTGACATCGCCATAACCCTTGGGGTCTTCTTACTCCTCTATTTGATACTGACAAACAAAGAAGAAGAGATCTTTTCAACGGCCAAAAAAGAAGCCTAAACCACTCTATTTTCCCTGTTCTTTTGGCTGATACTTTGAGTTAGGCTATAATAATAGGCAATTAATCCTGCTAATACGACTAGTGAAGCAATCGTAATGAATAATGATGTGTTGAAATATCCAGAGGCTTTCAGGATATCCTGAAGTTTCAGAACTCCCTTGGGATCCACTGGTTTTTTCAATGTATATGATTTGTAGACCTTCTTATTTTTGGGCTTGGAAGAACTCGCTATATAGTAAGTTAATAGATATTCTCTATCCTCCTTATTGGTATTCTTGATAATATCCCTTTCAAAGCGACCTGCGGCAATCGTGTATGGAAGGTTGGGTTTATCGTATTTTCCGTATTCCCAGTAGGCTAAATATCCACAAAATAGTATGCCAACAACAATTAGCATCTTATGAAAGTAAATTAACCCCATTTGTCTCCTCTCAGGCAATCATTGACTCATTAATCATTGGACAGGATAGAAGATAGTCAAAATGATTGATATTGGCTAATTCTTTATATATTTTTCTTATAAGGTCATTTATGATATTCCAGGAGACGGCCATGTTTGATTTGCCAAGTGAGGCGATAAAGTTATTAAAAATCAACTCGGTAACCCTGACGGGAACTGTTGAGATTGTTGAATACTTATACGATTTATTAAAACGTTATGACCTGGCCGCTGAGATTCAGAGAGCTAAACACAAAGGTGTGGATCAATACAATCTAATATGCCGGATAGCAGGAAAAACAAAGGAAGAGATCATCTTTAACACCCACTTGGACACCGTCCCTCCCGGTGATCATAAGAAATGGGACAAAACAAAGGGCGATCCCTTTAACCCAACAATCATGGACGGTCGGATCTACGGTTTGGGCAGTGCAGATACGAAACTTGACTATCTTGCCAAGCTAAAAGCACTTCTGAAGTACAAAGACGAGAAGTTTGTGAATCCCCTCACCTTTATAGGGACTTATGGCGAAGAGATGGGGCTTTATGGGTGTGAGTATTTCCTT
>CAJXGR010000221.1 GCA_913053665.1 uncultured Spirochaetia bacterium | reverse complement strand
AAACATTTATAAACTGCCATCCTGAGCCTGTCGAAGGATAGCCCTAAAAAGGGTTCGGCAAGCTCACCATTCATAATTTGTTTATATCACGTGGATGAGTCGAAGGATTGAGACTTGAGGGTATCCATAAATTGCGATAGAATCTTAAGATATTCTTCAGGCCTAAAGGGATACAAATGATGATGTCCCAATCCCCTAAAGATATAGAGCTTTTTCTGGCATGATAGATTCTTATAGATAGCTTTCAGTTCATCACTAGGGACTTTCTGATCATCACTCCCTCCCAGAACAAAGGTTGGAACAGTGATGGCCTTTGCAGAACGGATGGAGTCGAGATCAAATCCATTCATCCCATGCTGAACGCCTCCCCAAAAGACCAGCAGTTCAGCTAGTGGACTGGTAAAGGGTGATCCTGCCATGGAAAATCGCTGTACTGCCGTATGATAAAGGCTTCCATAAGGCATCTCAGCAATAATACCCGCCGGTTGAACGCCCAAGTCACCCACAGCACGTAATATAGATGCCGCTCCCATGGAGTAGCCATATAATATTATGTTTTTATAGGATTTTGAGTAGTAGTTATATAAATCCCTCACCACATAAGCTTCTCGGTATCCTAATGTGGTCCACAAAACGTTGGAGTCTCCATGACCTGGGAAGTCTGTTAAGGCCACTGAATAGCCCATCTTGACGAAAACTTTTGCCATCGTCAACAGATTTTCCTTCTTACTGCTGTACCCATGGAACAATAGAACAAGATTATCCCGATTCCAGGGGATTTCCCAGACGTAGTTTTCAACATTCCAGGAGCTGGGGATCATAATTTTTTTATAGTGTAAGCCATAATCCCAGGGTGTTTTATGATTTCCTGTTTTCCTAAGAGGGATATTAAAAAGCCTTATATTCATTTTTGTGATCCATGAGGATCCATTGGTATCGGGACTTGGGGGTTTGGAAAAATGGGTTAAGTAATAGGCTTCCAGATAGCACACGCTATTAAGACTTGTGATCACCAGTAAGATAACGTAGAGGAGTATTTTTTTGCGTTTTAGTTTCAAGACATCACCCAGAGGATTGATAAAAGTTTAATAAAAATAATCATTTATTTTCTTTTCTGAAATGTTTATATAAAATAGATATTTTTAGTAAAGTTTGTCGAAAAATACTATAATCACTTATTCAGAAATGAGTGGATGTCAAATCATTGAGGTGTGAATAATGGGTAAACACAGCGTCTTAATGGGTGATCCTTTTTTTATAAGCCTGATACGAAAAATGAGTTGGCCGAATCAGCAAGATAGCTGGAAGAAGATCAATCGACAGCGGGCTATTGAACAATGGCATAGGCTAGCTGAAACCCTTATCGATTGTGGGATAGACGTCTATGTCATCCCTCCCCAGTTGGAAAACCCAGACCTGGTCTACTCGTCAAACGCGGGGTTCCTCGCCAACGTTCATCAGAAAGCCCCTCTCACTGAAAAGATATTCTACCTCTCTAATTTACGATCCCATCGCTTTTGGGAAAAACTCTATACCAAAGATATTTTGGAAGGTATTGGGATTCAAACAGCTCAACTCACCAGGTCTTTTGAGGGCGAGGCAGACCTTATCCCCGAGTGCAGCAGGTATATATTTATCCACAATAACAATAAGAAGTATCACTACTCCTTTCGTCCTTCTATCCCTCCCTATCAACGGCTGAATCGCATCCACTCCGACTATCAATTACTTAGTGAACTGAAACAGATTCTGGGGAATAAACCCATCATTCCTTTAACTCCTTCCAGACATGGATTTTATCATGGGGAAAATCTAATCAATACCTTTGGGGCCTATAGAGAACATGTTTTAGTGTACTTAGAGGGTTTTTCCCGCCGTTCTCAAGGGGTCTGTAAGAAAGAGTTCAGTCATCGAGCCATCCAATTATCATCGGAAGACTTTAAACTATTTGCTGCTAATTCTTTTCAATGCACCTATCAAGATGATATCTTCTTGTTTCTACCTGAAGGAGTTAGTGATTATCTCATTGACCAGATCAAGGAAAGGGGTGTCTACCCTGTGTTAATCAATGTTTCTGAGTTCATATCCATGGGAGGAGGCTCTGTTAAGCGTTTAATCTGTGATTTGGGTGTTTTTTATGATTCTCAAGAACTCCTTTCAGAAAATGTCAAAACATACCGAGAAAAACATCGATATGAAAACTATTATAAAAAGATTTAGGGGTGTATCATGATAAAGAAAAAAGCCCTTTTCCTTGCATTATGCGGGATTTTAGTGTTTTCGGCTTCTTTCAACTGCTCCGATAATGAGAAAAAGAGAGATTTTCTCCGTGACTCAGGCAATAAAATGAAAGTCGTGAAAAAGTCGGAAAAACCGAATTTGTCCTACCACTTATTGGATGAACTAAGCTTTACTGCCATCCCGCCTGATGAACATTCCATTGTATTTGTAACGATTCGTGTTTCATTGGCCTATCCTTATAATAACTATGATCACGAGAATGAAATCCTTGTAAAACGCTACAGGATCAATAAGTTCATACGAGACTATATTTCCGAAAAAACCTATGGTGAGTTAAATGAAGGCTATAAACGTAAAGAAATAGAAGGAGAGTTGAAGAGTCAGATCAATAGTATGATGAAGTATCCCATCAGTCATTTGTATTTTAGTAAGTTTTCTGTATTAAAACGTCCAAATCCCAATTTATAAGGTGTGAAACCAGGTTTTAGCTTGTCCTGATAAAAGAAACTAGACTGTCTTCATCCACCTGATGCACTTCCCCAGTTCTTTCTTCATGATCTCTGGGCTGCTACAGTGATAACGACGTCCGTGCCCTGGTAATACCCATTCAAAGGAATAATCCAGAAGGGTCTCCATCGACTTGATCTGTCTATCCCACGAATACCAGCAATGATTCCTGAATCCATAAAGATGTTCCAAATGATGAGAATAAGCTAAATGATCTCCGGTAAAGAGATAGCGATTTTGATAGAGTAAAACAGTGTGTCCCTTTGTATGCCCGGGCACGGGGATCACCATTAGGTCTGTATCCAGTGGGAAAGGCTCAAGACCATCGGGTTGGATTTCCATATCTTTTGTGGAACTGGCTATATCGTCTTTATGAAGAATCCGATCACATTGAAAAAGGTCATGATACTTCTGATGGTCCGCCACATCGTCGATATGAGTCAAATAATGGTATCGGACGCCTCCTAGCTCTTTTAAACTCCTTGAAAAGGTCGCTGAAAAACGTGGGCTGTCAATGAGTATATTTCCGGCCTCTCGTTGGATAAAATAACTAGCCGCCCCATAGGATTTTTTGGAGTTATAACCACAGAAGTAGACATTTTCATGGATCTTTATGGGGAGGGACTCTTTAGCTGATTGTAGGTCCTCAGCCTTTTCAGTGGTGCCAATGGATGAGGTCGGGCAGGCAATCAGTCCTATCAGAGCTTCATACCGTTCCTTATCGTTGTCGGGTTGGTGAAAGACAATGGATTGATCGTCTTCTCTTTCGTATATTTCCGGTGCCAGCCCCCTACAAGCGTCACAATCGATGCAGCTGTCATCCACAAAGAAGTCCCCTTCAATGTTTGCCGAATGTCTCTTTTTAATTTGTGCCATACCAATCCCCATTTTCTGCTCCTATAAAAGAATAAGCAAAATATCTATCAACGTCAATTCCTTCAAACACAATGAATACAGAGGAATTCTTTTCTTTGTCTCCCTCAGAATCCTTGACAATCCAGGTCAATATACTTACTTTATGATTTGGTATTCTTCATGGAATCACGCATTGGGGTCAACTTGGATATTATTTTAGAACATCTGGTCACCGTTTTTTTGGAAGTTAGAGATTATCTTTTGCGTCATCAGGATCGTAGAAAGGTTGTTGGGAAGAACCCCAAAGGAGATGCGACCAGAGAGTTCGACTTTGAGGCGGAGAAAATAGCCATCAACTATCTCCTAAAGCACTTTCCCACATCACGAATCCTCACTGAAGAGTTGGGAATGGTGAATGAGTCTTTAAAAGACTACGACTATCTTTTCGTAATCGATCCGGTAGACGGCTCCGTCAATTTCGCCAATGGCATTCCCCTTACTGGCTTTGCTATAGCTGTTCTTGAGAAAGGGATAATCAGCACGGATCGGGTCACTCATGGTATCATTGGACAGATTTATTCCGGGGCTTATTTCACAGCTAAAAAAGGAGGGGGTGCCTATCTAAGAGACCGACCTATCCGGACCAATCCTGAAGTTACCTTTGAAAAGTCCATTGTCACCTGCAGTCTCAACCACTTCGCACCTGAACACTTCCTGTTATTCCAGGGTGTGAACAAGACTTTTAAGCAGATTCGATCCTTCGCCTGTTCCAGTATCGAGCTGTCTTACTTGATTCAGGGGATTACAGGGGCTCATTATGACTTTCGTAAAAGTGTGACAGCAGAAAACTTTCTGGCTCCTGCCTTGATCCTCAGTGAGATGGGGGGAAAGCTAAGTGATCTTTACGGAAACCCCATATCCAACATAGAAAACCTGAGTGAGGGTTACAGCATTGTTGCTTCCCATAAGGCTAAAGATCATCGACGCTATTTAGAAGTCTTGAGGAATCCCGATTTATACGGCTAATGTTGTGGAGCCTAACTCAGCCTGTAGATCGCGGTTTAATAGATTCTCTACCACCTCTTTAGCTGGCTTGTCCTCATAAAGCATTTTATACATTTCTTCAATGATGGGGACTTTGACCTCTAACTTTTTGGCTAATTCCATGGCTGAGAAAGTCGTTTTAACCCCTTCGGCCACCATATCCATCTCTGAGAGGACATCGGATGTCTTTTTTCCTAAAGCTAACTGTTGACCCACATAACGATTTCGGCTCAATTCCCCTGTGCAAGTGAGCAATAGATCACCGACACCCGCTAAACCAAGAAAGGTACTCATGTTAGCACCTTTTCGGATACCGATTCTCGTGATCTCTGCGAGCCCCCCTGTGATCATAGCGGCCTGGGTATTGGCTCCCAGCTTTAAGCCATCCACCATCCCAGCCGCAATGGCCACAATATTCTTTAAGGACCCACAGATCTCAACGCCTATAACATCGATGGTTGTAAACACTTTAAAGTATTGGGTGGTCAAAAGTTCCTTGACTTTATCCAGGACACGTCCCGAATGGGAAGCGACGGTCACCGCTGTAATCTGTTTTTGAGCCAGCTCCAAAGCGAAACTGGGCCCCGAAATAAATGCTATTTGGCTGTGTAAACGTTGAGGAAAGATTTCTTCAAACATCTCGGATATGGTGAGTAGGGTGGTATTCTCGATCCCCTTGGCCCCATTAATGATGATGGTTTTATCCTGAATGTCAGAGGCGATTTTGCCCAACGTATTCCTTATAAAATGTGTTGGAAGGACAGATATGAGGTAATCGCAGCCGTCCACCGTCTCCTGAAGCGAGGTTGTGGATCGAACCGTATTGGGTAAGGTGATTTCCTTGAGGAATTGAGGATTTCGGTGACTCTGATTGATGGCATCTGCGATTCCCTGATCATGGGACCACATGAGGATAGGATGGCCTTTAGTCCCCAAAAGATGACCCAGAGCCATTGCGTAACTACCC
>CAJXGR010000220.1 GCA_913053665.1 uncultured Spirochaetia bacterium | reverse complement strand
CTACTTCATCATCACCTACTTCATCATCACCTACTTCATCATCACCTACTTCATCATCACCTACTTCATCGTCGCCTACTTCATCGTCGCCTGCTTCATCGTCATCTCCCTCTTCTTCAGCCTCAAGTTCAGCCTGATTTTCCTTTTCAATGTCTTTAAAGTCATCAATGTCAAAATCTGTCTCTTCATCGTTAGCCTTTTTTCTATACTTACTGGGAGGATTTACCCGACGGATGATCATTTTTCCGTTTCTGGAAGAGACATCCAGAATAATAACATTGCCCGGCCTTTTCTGGAAGAAGTTTTTAACTTCCAGATAAAAGTAAAACCTTCCTGGAGACAGGCTTTTAGTAAGAGTATAAGTTCTTTTCTTTTGAGTTCGGAAAAGGAGAATAGACTTTCTAATGCCTCTTTTTTTCACATAGAGAGCATAGGATCCGGCACCGGAAGAACGTCTCCATCTGAACTTCAGGTTCCTGTTTAAATAGCCGGAGTCCAGACGAAGATGAGGTCTCTCAAGTTCTTTAACGTAAAATTGCGCTTCATTGGACGTAAGGATCTCGTCCCAAAGGTTCTTGGCCACCACAAGCCATTTGTGAGCCCCATATTGAGTTCTGTAGATATCTATGCTGCGAACGTCCACAATGGTGAAAGGACCACGATATAACAGGTTATCATCAATATAAAAGTCATAACTCACGGCCCCATAAACCGTGGCCCACTCAAAGGCTAATACCTTTTGATAGCTCTTGAAGTTAGGTTCAGGGCGGATTAATACAATTTCATTTCCAAGGGCCAAGAGACGGTTGAGTGAGTCAATAAGGTTTTCACTATGAATCCTGCCATACATGTTGGTATAAGAATATTTAACTTTATCTACGGTTTCGGCATGAAAGCCCCTACGGTCCAGAGATCGCTGGACATCTTTCTCAAACCAACTCCGTTTAGCGGAGAACTTCAGCAATATGTGGGCAGAATAGAGTCTCACACGGGGATCTTTATTGAATAGTCCAGCGGCAAACGCTCGGGTCGCTCCTATGGACCATTCCTTTGGGTCTTTATTGAGGAGGATGTAGACAAAAGTCTTTTTCTTTTCTTCAGCCTTCAAGCGAATGTATTCACTTATTTCTATGAGATTATGATAGGTGATAAATCTGATGACATCCCTGTCACCATGACGGATTTTGTCAAGAACCTGAATGTAACTTATCGTTAAAGGTCTTTGCATGGGCTTAGCGGTCAGCATAAGGGCCACTAGGACGAGAAGGGATGAGAGTATTAATTTATTCAGCATGAATATTTTCTCAGATAATGACAATTTTAAGGTATTAACACCCACATCGGATTTTTAAAACATTTGCTGAAGTTAATTGAAAAGCTGGATGGAAAAGTCAAGATAAAATACTAAAACAAGAGTGGTCGGTGTGGGAAATCATAGGAGGCCTCCACGGGGATAGGCTGTGAGCCAAGCCCCGTGAAGTCAAATAGATCGATACGCCATTGTAGAAGATGTTTTTAATTATCAGGGCTTGGACTCTCCATTCCACCCTCAGGTGCATCTATTGTATCGGCAGACAGGTCCATTTTGTCTATTTTATTGAGTAACCTCACACTGGATTTATACTTAGGACTTCCATAAGCCCTTTCAATATCCACCGCTTCATTTATATATTTAAGAGCTTCGGACTTTTTATTATTCTCTACTTGGACCAAAGCAATATTGTAGGCTGTGGAAGCGTAACCCAACCGGTCACCAATGGTTTCACGAATCTTTAGACATCGCTTAAAGGTGAGGAGCGACTTATCGTATTCTTTTTTCTTGTAGTAATAGGCACCAATGTTATGGTAACGTCGGGCTAAAGTGACCTGATCCCCTGATTTCTCACTGATCTTAAAAGACCTGTAGAGGTAGATAAAAGCATTATTAAACTTGTTCTCCTTGAGGTACATAAGGCCAAGATTGTTATAACTCGCCTCCAGACGAACCTTATTTCCAAGCTCTTCGCTGATGTTCACGGCTCTCACATAGTATTCAAGGGCTTTTTTGCTGTTCTTTTTATATTGATAATACAATCCAATATTGTTAAAAAGAGTGGCCAGATTTTGTAAGAGCCTGGCATCTTCGATGGCTTTAGGGTCTTTGGCAGGAAGAATATCCAGGTCCTGTGATCGATTCCTACGCTCTTCCTTGAGAGTAGACATCAAGTAGTGAAACAAAACAATCTGAGTCTGATCTCCAATGGCCTCACTGTTCTCTAAGCCCAGCTGATAGTAGTGGAGGGCATTATCTGTTTTGTCCTGTTTTTCATAAACCTGTGCCATATTACGATAAACCTCTATAGACCCTGTTCTATGCCCCACAGATTTCCAGTAATCCAGGCTCATCCCAAAGAATGTAAGGGCTTGACTTTCTTTATTCCCATGGGAATAGACAACACCTAACATATTGTAGACCTGAGCCGCTCTCAAGCGATCATTCTGGCCCTCATAAATGGCTGATGCTTTCTCATAAAAGGAACGGGACTTATCAAACTCATCCGTTTTAAGATAGATGAAGCCAAAAGCCTCATAAATACGAGCTAAGTTCAGTTTAGATTTGAGTTTAGCACTTGTCTTGAGGGCATCCTGAAGACTTTCCAGGGCTCCTTTGTAGTCACCCGATTTATATCTCTCGACCCCCACGTAATATTGCTTGTTAGCCAGACTTTGCGGATCCCTATAAGTTTCTTCAATCCTCAGGGCGGCTTCATAGTAATGTAAGGATGCCTCAAAGGACTTGGACTGGTCATAGTTTTGAGCCATCTTATAATAGATCGCCATCAACTGCTCGTCGTCCAAAGTCTTTAAACTCTTACTTAGAAAGAGATTATAATTATTTAACGCAACAGCTTTATATTTCAGCTTCTCATTAATCATTCCCATTGTTTCGTAAATCTTGATGTACTTGGAATCAAAGTGCAGGACTTCCTCACACTTGAATAGAGCCCTTTTATAATCCTTTTTGGCTAAATACTTATCCACCTCTTCCAGTGCCAGGTAAGCATGGAAGTTGGTGTCTTTTCCCTTTTCAACAGATGCTTTAGCCTCAGGAGTCATCTCAACCGCTGATCCAGACTCAAGGAGATTCTTATTGATCACTTTGATGGTCTGGAATACGATTTTATCGGCTATTTTATGGAGATCCTGTTCTTTACCCCTGATGTTAACGGAGTGAACCAGTTTACCAGTACTCGTGTCGAGGAACTTGACATTTATAGAGATATAGTTTTTATCAGATCCTTTAACAGTTCCCAACAGAAGGATATTAGCTCCTTTAGAAGCTTCTATGACGTGCTTTAACTCTTTGCTGTTATAGGTATTATTAGCTCTAGTCAACAAAAGGGCTGTTTTATCATCCAGGTTTTCGCTGGAGACCACCTTAAGGTACTTTATTTTTTTAAAGTCTTTTTCCAGCTCTTGCTTTAAAGCAGACGCTGTCAAGTCATAATAAGGCTGAGCCGTACTATTATAAAAATCTCTAACCATCACCCCGATGTCATCCGCCTGAGCCAATGAAGTAAAGCACAGGATCAGGATGGTCATGCCCACTGTGAATAAATATTTTCGCATAATATCTCCTCTTTTTAGCGTATCATATTGTGTTAATACTATAAAACCCAATTGCCCACATCAGTAAAAAAGACTTATATCTTTTACTTTTTAAGGGCATTTCTTTTTATTGATCCAGTATTTATGTAAATTTAATAAAAAAACTACTTTTAGCTTTAAATTAAAAAAAAAAAGACTTTTCTTTATGAAATCACCCTATAATCGGTCTAAATAAGTCCAGGAACAATTGAAAAAATCAACTTATTCCTTAAACATTTGACCCATTCCCATGAACTTTTCGTAACGTTTATCCAATAATCTCTTTATAGAAAGACGTTTCAAGCCCTTTAACTGAGTGATCAAGATTTCTTTAACTGTCTGGGTCATTAATTCTGGATTTCTATGAGCCCCACCCAAAGGTTCTTCAATGGACTCATCAATTAATCCAAAGGATAGGAGATCTTGTGCCGTGATCCTAAGAGCGTTAGCAGCCTCAGGGGCCCTGCCAGCATCCTTCCAGAGTATCGTAGCACATCCTTCAGGGGATATGACAGAAAACATTGAATAGGACAGCATAAGCAAGCGATCCCCCACTCCTAAAGCCAATGCACCCCCACTTCCCCCTTCTCCTATGACCACACAGATGATGGGTACTTTTAATTTGGACATCTCAAAAAGATTTCTTGCGATAGCCTCACTTTGACCCCGCTGTTCAGCTTCTATACCAGGATAAGCACCTTTCGTATCGATAAAGGTGATAATGGGTTTATTAAACTTTTCTGCTAACTTCATCACCCTCAATGCCTTACGGTAGCCTTCAGGTTTGGGCATCCCAAAGTTTCTTTTAACATTATCTTTCATGTCCCGGCCTCTCTGGTGGCCTATTATAAAAACTTTTTCCTCTTCCAGAGTGCAAATACCTGCTATAATCGACTGATCATCTCCAAAGTTGCGATCCCCGTGTAGTTCAATAAAACCCTTAAAAATACCATCTATATAATCGGAAAATAAAGGCCGTTTGGGATGTCTGGCCACCTGAACGATTTGCCAGGGTGTCAGGTTGTTGTAAATTTCCTTGAGTAGGTTATCCCGTTTTTCTGTTAAGTTTTGAATCTCCAACTGGAAACTGACGTCTCCTTCTGCCTCAAGGGCTGCCAGTTCCTTGATTTGATTATCCATTTCAATAACTGAGCCCTCAAAACCAAGCTCTACAGCCATGTTCGCTCCATGTGCAAAAATTGTACACGCTCTTTTAATACCCTGTACAGGGAAAATGGTTTCTGAGAGCTAAAATGTTCTAATACTCCTCTTGACTATGATTGCTAAACATCCTATCAAAGCTGATTTAAGGGATTTATTCAAAGTATTAGATCTTCCTTCCGTTAAATGTTAAAGTAAAAAAACAGGGCTAACTGCCTGTAGGGGCGACCCGGCGGGTCGCCCCTACAGGCAGCAGTTCAATACCCGTCAGCCAGTGTGACGATCCATTATTTAAGCAACTCACTGACCGACTGTTTGCGATTAATATTATAAATGACTTGGCCTATGAGAGGGGCCACCGAAACCTCTTCATACCAGGGATGCTCTTTGATAAAGTCTTCCCCACGAAACACACAGTCAGTACCAATCAGCTTATTGATCCATCCGTCCTGATAGGCCTTATCGAACTTCTCAACAGCCTTCCCATTCAGGAATGGGAGGGTGCAGGAGAGATAAATATCCTTAACTCCATGATCCTTAAGAAGATGGCAGGCACTGATCAGGGTGGACCCAGTCGCGATCATATCATCTCCGATAAACACGTTCTGACCCTCCACATCTCCCACCAGCCTCATGCTTTCGATAGTACCGGGAACGGCATAATTTCTTTCTTTATCAATGATGGCCAGGTCTGTCTTAAACTCGTTTGAGAAGAATCTCGCTCTCACGGCACTCCCCACATCGGGGGCTACCACAGTGAATTGGACATCCGGATAATGTCTTTTAAAATGATCAATAATAATCCTGGAGGCATGAAGGTTTTCAAACTTAATCC
>CAJXGR010000219.1 GCA_913053665.1 uncultured Spirochaetia bacterium | reverse complement strand
CAGTCGTTTATTCTGACTTTTTTAGGTTTTATTATCCTCTTAGCTTATCCAATAAGCTATTCAAGGTCTGGATCTCTTCATCGGTAAGACTGGAGTAGATCTCATCAATTCTATGCATTTTTTTGCCTATTTCCTTAAGAATCTTTAAGCCCCTATCACTGATGATCACATCCACTAATCGTTTATCCTTCTCGCAGACGGTCTTTTTTACAAAACCTTTTTTAAGAAGCCGATCCACTAATCGAGAGACACCCGCATTTTTTTCCAACATTCTGTCATGAATATCGGCAGTCGTAACGGCTTTAGGATATTGCCCCTTTAATATTCTTAGCACGTTAAACTGTTGAGATGTTAATCCATACTCCCCAAAGAATTCTTGCGTTTTATCATACACCCATCCATGGGTGAAAATAATATTGATATTCAGTTTTTGCTGTAACGAATGGAATGACTTGGTCTTGATCGCGTCTTCAATTCTCATAATTATCCATCAGAAATCTAAATGTATGCTGAACGATTTCTATAAAAAGTATTTATATGATAATAAGAAAATTAACAAGAAAGTGTAGTATTTATTATTAATAATGATTGATCATTAATGATTAATCATTATATTATAGGACACACTTAATTTCTTCACCCTAAGGGAGAAGATCATAAAAAAATTGGAGGATACAATGAATACTTTTGAATCGATTAAAGCAAGAAGGGCTGTCAAACACTTTGACCCACAGCATCAACTATCCAAGGAAGAGGAAAAGCAGTTATTTGAACTGGCGATGGACTCTCCCACATCTTTTAACATCCAACATTGGAGATTTGTGGCCGTCAAAGACAAGGAATTAAGGAAAAAGATTAGAGAAGCGTCCTACGATCAAGCTCAAGTAACGGATGCGTCCTTATTAATCATACTTTGCGCCGATCTGAAGGCCTGGGAAAAGGATCCTTCCAGATACTGGAAAAACGCTCCCAAAGAAGTTCAGGACTTCATGGTCCCTTCGATCGGTCAATTTTATGGAAACAACGATCAGGGTCAAAGGGATGAAGCCATACGATCCTGTGGTATATCTGCTCAAACCCTTATGCTAACAGCCAAAGCTATGGGTTACGACTCTTGTCCCATGGTTGGATTTGATCCCGGGAAAGTTGGAGAGTTGATTAACCTTCCTGAAGACCATATGATCGTCATGTTTGTAGTTGTAGGTAAAAAGACACAAGACGTCTGGCCAAAACCGGGGCAACTTCCAATGAAGGAGATCGTCCTATCCGATCATTTTTAATGCCTCATGGAATGATGAAAGAGATCCCTGGCAGTTTGGGTTACCGATTCTTTTCGTTTTGTTTAGAACGTCAATAATTTGGTCATTAATCCTATAGGCATCTCTTTCAATGGCCATAAAAATATTGGGCAGAAGTGTCAAGTCAATCAATACCCAGCACCTTTCCCGCTAATTTAACGATCTCATCAGGATCAAAGGGTTTGGTCTTATATCATCAGCCCCCACTTCCTTGCCTTTTTGCTTGTCAAATTCCTGCCCTTTGGCTGTGATTAAAACGATATAAATGTCCTTTAACTTTAACTTCTTTTTCACTGTCTGACAAACATCAAATCCGTTCATTTCGGGCATCATCACATCCAGGAAAACAAGATTGGGCCTTTCCGACTCAATAAGCTCCAAACCCTCTTTGCCGTTCTCAGCCATCAATATCTCCACACCACCCTCTTCAAAATCCTCAAGGGTTTGCTCCAAAAGTATCCTGATTTGCGGCTCATCGTCCACGATGAGTATTTTCTTCCCCATGTAATACTCCTTATTTTCTATCTCAAAAGCTATTATCACCGTCTCAGGACTAGCGATCCGTCTTTTTAGCTGTCTGATACAATACTTCAAACAGTTCAATATCCTTTTCTTTGCCCTTCACCTTTGTGAAACCCAGTGAATTAAACTTAAAGTCGTCTTTCGTGGTCTCATAAATGCTTTTACTCACAAGGATCTGTCCAGGCTTTGCCAGAGCCTGCAATCGGGAGGCGATATTTGCCTCATCCCCAATGGCTGTGTAGTCCATGTGTCTGGGAGAACCTATATTCCCAACCACCATCTCACCTGAGTTTATCCCGATACCCGTGTGAAAGTTCCCTCGAATCCACAAATTGGACATGGTCTTAAGACATTGCTGCATCTTGATCGCCGTTTCAATGGCCCGTTTCTCACTATCCTTCATCTGGGTGGGTGCCCCAAAAAGAGCTACGATCATGTCCCCCACAAACTTGTTTACCGTCCCCCCATGATCGAATATGACATCCACCATATGAGCAAAGTATTCGTTCAAGTTGCTCACAACCTTTTCAGCGTCCAGATTCTCGCAAGTCGCTGTGAAATTCCTTATATCAGAAAACAAAATGGTGATATGACTTTTCACCGGTTCAAGGGATATATTATTTTTCACAATCCCATCCACCACCTGAGAGGGGACATAGCGTTCCAGATGGCTTTTAATCCTTTCCTCTTCCAACTTACTCTCGTGGAGGATGGCGCTTTCCATGGCGGAGGCGGCCAAAGTAGTCAATATAATGAGTAAATCCAGTTCGCCGGCCCTATAAGTGATCGTCCTCTCGCTACTTATATTCATGACCCCCAGGATTCGCTGTTTAGTCTTCAAGGGAGCACACATCATGGAGCCAGGATTCTGGGCACCCTTCACATAGCGATTATCCGACAGGACGTCATTAATGATCTCTGCTCTCCCCGTGATAAAGACATGACCCGCAATCCCCTGACCCGGTTCGATAAACATCTTGGGTTTATACTCCTTCCCTGATGCTGAGTAGACCTTGAGTTTATTCTTTTTTTCATCCAAAAGCATGATGGAGAGGTTCATCTGCTCACCACCCTCGATGAGATGTCTGAACTCGTGGATCACCAGCCGGGTGATTTCTTTCATATCGAGACAGGCTGACATCTTTTCGGCAGTATTGTATAAGAGATTGATCTGTTTATACTTATCTAAAGCCTCTTTGGCTAGTACCTTCTTTTCTACTTCGGCATGGGCCAAACGAGTGATTAGAGAGATCAATACCTCTGCCTTTTTCCCTCCACCGACTATCCAGCCAATGATTTCTCCGTTTATCTCAATGGGACGCTCATCTGATACACGTTTATTCTCCTGACCAATCAGCACTTTCCCTTCCACATCACGGATAGCAACTTTAACACCCAGGGAATCAATGAGCTCATCAATGAATCCCGCCGTTCCTTTCCTAGAAATTAGTTTCTTTAGATGGATTAACATTCTCTTTATTTTCCTCTCCTAACAAGAAAAAAAGGACATTCTCAAGACCTTTTTCAAACCGGATGGTTTTAACAATATCGTGTTCTTTAGAAAATAACGCGTCAATGATGATCATATCAGGCCGTGATGACTTGGCCTTTTCTATACAATCTTTCCCGTCATAAGCCTCCACAACCTGGTGTCCCTTGGCTTTCAGCACCTCGGCTATGGTCTTCACCGTTGACTCCTGCTCGTCCACAACAAGCACCTTCTTTGGAGACACCCCTTGAGAGGTGAGGATATTGATTTCCTTAATCAGTTCTTCTGTGTCAATAGGCTTTGTGAAGTATCGATCTACTCCCAATCTGTATCCTCTCTCCTTATCCTCAACGATGGATAATATAATAATAGGTATATCCACGGTAAACGGGTTGTTTTTAAGGACAGCCGCCGCGTCAAAGCCGTTCATAATGGGCATTTTTATATCAAGTATGATCAGATCAGGTCTCTCAGTTTTCACCTGCGAGATGGCCTCAAGACCATTTTTGGCCTCCTTGACTTGGTAGTCCTCACTTTCCAGCTCCTGCTTCAATAGATTTCTAATGTGAGTATCGTCATCCACCACGAGGATCGTTTTTTTACCTGTCTGATCCGACTTCCTGGCGGGGACAACATGGTCTTTTATATGATTGACAATGGCTTCAATGTCGTCTATAATCATTTTCCTGGAGACGTCTGGGTCCCTGGATTGGATGGTTAGAGAGAAAGAGAAGTTGGACCCTTTGCCCAATGTGCTTTCTATCCATATTTCCCCACCATGATGCTCCACTATTTGCTTACAGATGGGAAGACCAAGACCTGTTCCCTTGGGTTTATCTGTGAGAGTATCGCCTACCTGTTTGAACTTATCGAAAACCTTCTCCTGATCTTCTTTTGAGATACCACTCCCCGTATCGATGATGCTGACAATCAAGTGATCACCCTTCAGCTTTGCTTTACAGGTCACAGAACCCTTTTCCGTGAACTTGGATGAGTTGGACAGAAGGTTGACAAGGACTTGTTGAAGTTTATTTTTATCCCCCGTAATATTGGGCAGACCTTTTTCAATCTCTTTGATGATAGCGATCTTTTTTGGCTCAAACAGTGGCTATAGCACTATCGACAACCTCTTCAATGGATACAGACTCACTTTCCCAGGTCATCTTGCCAGCTTCCATTTTAGCAATATCCAGAACGTCATTGATCAGACTTGTCAGCCTGTCTCCCTCGGATACGATGACGGAAGTATTGGCTTTCACCTGTTCAACAGCCTTTTTAATCTTTGGATCGTTCGTTTCGCTTTGTGGAAAGATGGTATTCTTTAACTCCTTGTCGATCAGCTTGGCATAGCCAACAACAGAGGTTAGGGGTGTGCGTAATTCATGAGACACCATAGAAATAAAGTCCGTCTTCATGCGATCCACTTCTTTTTCCGTAGTGATGTCTCTGATGAGGATGACAGTCCCCAAAAAGTTGTCATCACTGTCCTGAAGCTTATCTCTTACTATAGCGGACGCCACGGCTTTGCCTGTATGGTCATCGGATAGATCGATTTCAGCGGTAAATCCTTCTGTAGGAGACCCTTTGATCTTATTTACTAACTCATGGATCTTGCTATCTAAAACTTCCTGACAGTCTTTTTCAAGGAGATCCTCTCTGGGTCGGTCGAACATCTTTGTGATAGCGGGATTGACACGAGTGATTGTTCCTTTGAGGTTTGTGACAATGAGTCCATCAGGCATATTGTCCATGATAGCGTTCAAGTGGGCCAGAGTGTTTTATAACTTGCTGGTTGACACTTCCACACACAGCTCCAGGGTAGAGAAAAGCTCTGCCAGCTGATCCGCCATGTCATTGAAGTCATGGGCGATCCCTCCCAACTCATCCTGTGAGGTGATCTCCACTCGCTTGCCCAGATCTCCTTGAGCCATCTCACTGAAGCCTTCAGACATCATCTTGAGGGGTTTGGACACAAAACGTCTCAGAAAGTAGATCACAACAGCGAAAATAATGATCAGCCCAAATACAAAGATGGGTGTAGCCACTTTTATAAAATCCCAACGAGCCTCTTTATTTTTGTCTTTGATGTAAACGATGCTTGACTTGGATAAATCGGAGATTTTGCCGTAGCCTATAATCCATTTGAGTGGACTATATATCCTGAAATACCCGCTCACTAACTTGATGGGTTTTTCTGCTTTCAGGAATTGCTCCTTGTTGCTGTGAATAAAGTCTTTACTCGCATGCTTTTTGAAAATCCCTATTTTCTTTTTGGCTCTTTATGGATTCCAGGTTGTTAAATTAAAATGAATTAAGTATCTTACTATA
>CAJXGR010000218.1 GCA_913053665.1 uncultured Spirochaetia bacterium | reverse complement strand
TATGATAGATAAAGTTCGTTCTATTGCCATAGTTAGTTTCCTGGTAATAAATTTGCATAGAGAATACTAAAAATCACTCTGGAAGTCAATGATAATATCCTTTGAATCAGGGCTATTTAATTCTATGGATAATTTCAAGTATAATTGATAATTACGATTGTAGGGGTTCAACATGTTGAACCCCTACAATTGCTTGACTTACAGACAATTATGTCAATTAAATTAAAAAGAATTAAATAGCCCTGTTAAACGCAAGTTCACTTGCCACTATGAAGCGTTAGCGGAATACTGGTCAGATACAACGATTTCTTATATTTAATTTCTTCTTCAAGACCAAGAAGGTTTATAGGCATCTCATCCCATGTCCTGCCTTCCAGCAGTCTCCCCGTTTTCTTTTTATTAATTCCACCCCATTGTTTGAAGAAAAACGGTACCTTTTGTTCAATACATTGTTCTTTAGTTTGTACGACCCATTCTTTTTTCATAAGTCTTGCTCCTGGTCCTGATTCTCCCCCAACAATAACCCAATCAATATTGCTTAAGTCGAGAGACCTAAGGGGTCCGAGAAGTGGTTCTAATGATAAAAATCTTATGGCTGCAGGTACCGATCTCAAATCATCAATCCGGAATTGAACTGCTTCATTTTCTACGCTGACGCCTATCCAAATGTTCTTTGACCAATCAAGTCTTGGTCCTAGTTCAATCAGACGGGCTGACCGTTTAGTGAGGATTTGAAATTGGTGCCAGTAGGCTTGTTTCATAATATCAAATATTTGTAATAGGTCAGCTTTCACCATCTCAAGATGTGTCGTGCAGAGTGAAACCTAAGTTCAGCAGTGGTTTTGAGCCAGGTTTGGATTCAAGGACTTCTTTTAATCCTTCAAAAAGATTTTCTCCCCTTTTCTTAATCGTCTCAATGATGCTTGAGTTCGTGGCGTAAGTTTCTTTCCCCAAATCACTTCTACTACCAAAACATATCTTTCGGTGAATCACTCTTGGTCTTATCGCTTGCTCACTTTTATTATTTGTTGGATCCACCTGTTCATCATATAAAAATAGAAGTAACTCTTTACGGTACTTGATTAAACGTTTCTGAATCGTCTTCTCTTCTTTATGATCCACAGGCTCAGATATATAATTATCCAATCTCCTTTCTAACAAATCTCTTTGCCAAATAAAATCAGTTGAATTAAAGGGGACAGCGTTTTTCAGGTGAATCGCTTCTTGGAAAAGCTCCCTTAAAATACTGGCATAGCCTTGAGGATTCCATCCTGTTAACTCAAATATATACTTTAGTTTACGAAGAAGATGGGCCAGACATTTCTGCTTGCCCTTCGACTTAACCTTGGAATAGGCACTGTAAAAATCGCTGATCACTGTTCCATTATACTCTTCCCCCAAAACACTCTTAACCACATCGCTCCCACGAGACTTCTCTATCTTGTACAAGACCTGATCCTTGGTCTGAAAAGCCCAAAGCCATTCAGTTTTTCCAGAAACCCGCCAGCCACTCTCGTCTATCCCCACCACATCATGATTCCTTATCTGGGACATAATCTCAGCATGAGTGCCCTCAAAAGCCTTTCCACTCTTCCTTAACACTGTAAGAACAGCCCCTTTACTCACTTTGATCGGGCTAAACGTTGATAAAAATCTGCAAATCTTCTGGACTGAAAGATAATTTTCGTAATACAAAATTAAAATAAGACTCTTAAGCCTGGGCCCAAAAAGATCATGATCAAAAACTCCAGGGGGATTGGCCGATAGCACTGATTTCCCGCTTAGACAACAAGTACTTTTCTGGCGTAAATACTCAATCACCTCGAAGTCAAGAGATTTGAGTTCAATGACTTGATGGGTTAAATAGCTTTTACTATTAAACTTATGATCAAGGCCACAGTGGGGACAGGTTTTTAGTGGGATAAATACTCTCTTGTCTGGTTTCTCACAGAGCTTTCTATAGTGGGGCTCATGGCCTTGTTTACCTCCACCACGGTTTTTTACAGGTTTTGCTCCCTTAAAAAAGTCTGTTGAAGGGGGTTTAGAAGAGTTGTTGGAATCTTTTTTTGGCTTGGTCACCATGGCTTCTAATTCAGTAAACTGTTCCTTAAGTTGATCAAAGGCTGCAAGTAAAGGCAAAATCACATCATCGATCAGTTCTTCTTGACTCAGTTTTAAAAGCTCTTCCCTTGAATAATCCATCTTCATTTGTTAAATTTAATATATTGAGCAACAAATGAGATAAAAACTTGTAAATATTCTCAAAGGTGACCTATTACTTAAATTGATGCTAAATATACTAAAGTGAACGCAGAAAAAGATAAAAAAAGCTGTAACGATAACTCATTAAATGGTATATTATATTTATACACTTAAAATAAGGATAAATTAAAATGAATATAAAGTTATTTTGTATTATAATCTCTATTTTGGCAACCACTGGAACAGCCTTTTCTCTTCATGTTCCTTTTAATCATCCCAATCGAAAGCAAAGTTTTGCCTTACAACAAGACCTAAGGCTATTTTATAAGGTGACATCTCATTTTAAACTACTATTTGAAGGTCAAATGAAAGAAAGTCTCACAACAAGCACAACAGGGACGCCTGGAACAGGAAACTTTCAATCTTCCTCCAATCAAAAGTTCCCTGAAATCCTGGCCTTTCGTGTAGGAGGTCTTTATCGCTTGCAGTCCAATCTTAAGATTGGAGCGTATTACCAGCTTCACAACCGCCGAAATCATCACACAGGCAGGTTAAATTCAGAGCATGTACCTATGGTGGATATTGTCCCACGATTTAAACTATCTAGTCGTTTTGTGGCTGAGCTTAGATTGAGAAATGAATTAAACATCAATACCGGGAGTGGTCAAGGGAGAATCACCAAGGTTTGGTACACCATTAAAATCAGGCCTAAAATTACTTACTTCTTAATTGAAGATGCTGAATTCAAGCTAGGAGCCTTTTTCGCCTACGAAATCTATATTCCGGTGAATTATGGCTCGGACCGTGCAGACCCCTTCACAGGTGAGATCCGGCCCAACGGGATGATGGAACATTGGCTCTATACAGGACTAGTTCTACCATTCACGGAAAAGCTGTCTTTGAATCCATATTATGCTTTACGTTTCAATCGAAGTGGTGGGGATCATACGGCTGCTATGACTCACATTGTTGGCCTTGGTCTTACGTTAAATATTTAGCTTATTCCAAGGATGATGAAGAACTCTTTGCGTTTATTTCCAAACTAATATTCCCTTATCACTATATATGACAGCAAGTTCTATTCTTTGATTCGGATCATTTATTCTGATTTTGTGACTTTTTCCTTGATTTTTGCTCAAATTACCTTAGCTTTTATCAAAGTAGGATTTTAGTTTTTCCTATCAATTTTTCATAAAGAAAAGACATGAGGAAGCATTATGGAACGTGATCCAATCTGCCATATGGAAGTTAGCGAAAAAACCGCTCTTACAATAGAATACGACGGAAGAACATTCTATTTCTGCTCTGAAGGCTGTTTAGATAAGTTCATGACTGAAAGATCCCGTAAATCTCTTAAAACCTCTTACGATCTTATCATTATAGGAGGCGGGCCAGCGGGATTGACAGCAGCCGTTTATGCCGCCACACTAAAAACAGACGCCTTTCTTCTTGCCAGAGATCTTGGAGGACAGGCTATCGATAGCACTAAAATAGAAAATTATATGGGTTATGACTTCATCACAGGCCCTGAGCTGGTTGAGAGGTTTCAATACCAGCTTATTCACTCTCATTATATGGATCACCTGATGAGCGATGTGGAAAAAATTGAACCCCTTGAGGGTGGATTCCATATCACTACGGGAGAACTCAAGAAATACTTTGCAAAAACATTGATTATAACAACCGGTATGACCAGGAGAAAGTTGAAAATCCCGGGTGAAGAAGAATATCAAAGGAAGGGTATATTTTACGGAAGCCTGCAGGACTTCTCCTTTGTACAGGGTGAGGATGTAGCAGTGATTGGAGGGGGGAACTCAGCCTTACAAGTGGTTGAAAACCTCCACGGGATTGCTAAAAACATCCATATCATATCTGATTTGAAACTCACAGGAGATCCCGCAATCATTGCAAGAATCAATACCTTTAGTAATGTCCAGAAATATGAAGAATATAAGATCATCGAATTCTCAGGTCAAGACACTCTTGCAAGCATTATCATCCGCAAAAAAGCAGAAGAAAAGACCATTAGACTCCCTGTAAAAGGGGCTTTTATTGCTATAGGCCTACAACCTAATTCAGCACTGGTGTCTCATCTATTAAAACTCAACGAGAAGGGGGAAATCATGATCCAACCGGACTGTTCGACTTCACATCCCGGTTTATTTGCAGCTGGCGATGTCACAGATGCTTATGGGAAACGAATTATCATTGCATCCGGTGAAGGGGCAAAAGCCGCTATGGCCGCAAGACAATACATCTTAAACCTCAGGAAAAATAAATTCAAGGAGAAAGCCAATGAGTACTGATTCCTTATATACCTGTCCAATGCACCCGGAAATCAAAGAGCAAAAAGCCGGAGCTTGTTCCAAATGTGGAATGACCCTGGAACCTATGGGTGTTCCGGTGCCGTCCACTAAAACAGAATACACCTGTCCAATGCATCCGGAAATCGTGAAAGATGGTCCTGGAGCCTGCCCTAAATGCGGGATGGCACTGGAATCACGGACCATTGAACTCGAAGAGGATACCAGCGAACTGGACTTTATGACACTACGTTTTTGGGTGAGTACCTTACTGGCGATACCCATATTTCTCAGTGCTATGACGGCCGAATTCTGGCCCAATCAAATGGCCGAGATCATTGATCCCAAGAACCGACAGTGGTTGGAGCTGTTCCTCTCAGCACCAATCGTGTGGTGGTGCGGCTGGGTTTTTTACGTAAGGGCTGTGCAATCCGTCATTCATCGTAGTCTAAACATGTTTACACTGATCGGACTGGGTGTGAGTGTGGCTTGGGTCTACAGCCTTTTTGGTGTTGTGTTCCCTGGCGTTTTCCCGTCAGCCGTGTTCAATGATTTGGGGGTTGTTCCAGTTTATTTTGAAGCGGCATCTGTCATTACTGCTTTAGTATTGTTGGGCCAGGTTTTAGAATTGCGTGCCAGAAGCCAAACAAACGCGGCGATCAAATTACTTTTAGGTTTGGCTCCCAAAACGGCGAGAATCCTCCGTGAAAACGGTGAGGAAGAAGACATCCCGCTAGAAGAGGTCAAGCCCGGTGATCGCTTGCGTGTTCGTCCAGGGGAAAAGGTCCCCGTCGATGGCAAGGTGGTTGAAGGTGAGAGCAATGTTGATGAGTCCATGGTAACGGGTGAGCCTATTCCAGCCGCAAAATCAACAGGGGATAAGTTAATTGGTGCCACTGTGAACGGTACGGGCGGACTAGTTATGCGGGCTGAAAGAGTTGGAAGCGATACCCTGTTATCGCAAATCGTCAAGATGGTTGCTGAAGCCCAGCGTTCCAGAGCACCCATTCAAAAAATGGTGGACGTCGTCGCGAGCTATTTTGTACCGATTGTAGTTCTCACCGCCATTATTACTTTTATTGTCTGGAGTTTTTTCGGTCCTGAAGGAGACTTCGTGCCACCCCTCGCTAGAGCGGTCATTA
>CAJXGR010000217.1 GCA_913053665.1 uncultured Spirochaetia bacterium | reverse complement strand
CAATTTCAGGTAAAAAATCATTGATCACGGCAACTACACTTGCCATAGGTGCATTACCCGCCCTTTCTCCCATACCGTTGATGGTAAGGTGCACTCCCTTCGCTCCTCCCTCTATGGCCGCCAAAGAATTAGCTGTTCCCAAACCGTAATCATTATGTCCATGAAAATCAAAGTGAAGTTCAGGGAACAATTGACTTATCTCGCTTATCATATCTTTTGTCTCACTGGGATAGAGGATACCTAATGTGTCGGGTAACATAAATCTTTTAATACATGTATCCTTCAATTCATCCAGGAGATAAAGAACATAGTCTTTTGAGTTTCTCATTCCACTGGACCAGTCTTCCAAATAGATATTTGTATTAATATCATACTTTTGAGCATAGTCCAATGTTTCCTTGATCCCCTGGACATGTTCTTCCTTGGTCTTACGTAATTGATGGGTGAGATGGTTCAATGAGCCTTTTGTGAGGAGATTCAAGTTCCGACAGCCCACCCCATGAAGCCAATCCACCGATTTAGTCTTGTCTACAAAACCCAGGATTTCTATCTGGTCAACGCGATGAGTACTTTTAGCCCATTCGATAATAGCTTCTGCTGTTTTTCTTTCGCCTTCAGAGACTCTGGCACTTGTAATCTCAATGCGACTAACCCTCACATCTTCCAGCAACAGTCTAGCCAAACTTAACTTTTCGTTGCTTGTATAAGAAACGTCTTTCATCTGCTCGCCATCTCGAAGAGTTGTGTCCATAATCTCGATATTCATTCTTTCCACTCATGACCTCAATATATAAAGAATTACAAATGCCATTACAATCGATGATCGTTAATCTTTAAGCCATTGCATGATTTTTTTGACTTACTAACTGATGGCTAATCTCAATAATATAGTTTTTGCTATTTTTCTGGTTGATCTTTTATCATAATAAAAGTATATTATTTTCCTTAACAGTCAATATAAATGAATGGAATGAATCAAATTTAATGATTCCTTAGGTGTTATCTCATGGAGGCTTCTAGAGTTTATCGTAAATTATCCAAAAGCTTACAACTTATTATTTTCTTTTTATTCCTAAGTGCCCCAGCCTATACATCCCAACTATATTATCTTGCTATTGACCTATCCAAACCTGGTACAAAAGAAAAGGACTATCTTGACTTGGTCGATCAGCATATAAAATCAACTCTCACCCCAAAACTCAAGAAAAATGATCGTATCGTATTGGTGACTTTTTCTGATCAAACAAAGTTAATTTATAAAAAGAAAATCCAGAACCCAACGAGAATTGCAAAGAATATTTCAAAAACCATTCAGTCGCAAAAGGAAAAGGGTTCAAACACTGCTTTTTTTAAAATGCTTTACAAAGCTGTCAAACGTATTCAAAAGGATTATTCCGATAGCCCAAAAACTAATACGCTCATCATCTATTCCAAAGAGTTAAGCAATCATAAAAATAACAAGAAGTATGAAAAGAAAATCAATCGCTTCATACGGACCTTCCAATCAGATGAATCCAAAATGCTCTCTCCTATCCAGCAAATCCATTTATATACTCTTCCAAAGGCAAACCATTTAGTAAACTTGAAATATTACTCACGCGACATACTATTAACTAAACTAAATCGAATTGCTAAAACACAGATCCACCCACTCTCATTAAAATATAAGGTCCGCTCTACCCAAGAAATAAAAGAACAATCTCCTCCCCCTCAAGTCACTCCAAAAGGCACTAACGATTTTAGTTTATTTTTTTCTAATCAAAATATTATTATAATACTAGGTCTTTTGGGTCTTCTTCTCTTTGGAGGGGTCGGTGGGTACTTTTATTTTCTCAGCAAAAAACGACCCAAGTATTTTCACGGCTTTATAGAATATTATGACGAAGAAACCACGAAACCTAAAAAGAAGATTCTTAATTTATCTCGTTTAAGGAAAAAGGAATTCATTATTGGCGGAAAAAAAGACCATGACATAATCCTGAGGGGAAATTATCATATTGAACCTATTGTGATTGAATATACAACAGGGTATAGAAAAGAAATAAGGCTTCAAAATGAGGTTCAAAAAGAGTTCTCTTTTATAAAACAGTCAAAAAACGGCTTCCTGACCAGCGGCGATGTCTTTAGAATTGGAACTTACGTCCTGCAATACAATTTACGTTTATAATCCTTTCCAAAACTTGTCATTCATGGGCCAATTTTACCAAAATAATCTAAAAGTCATTCAGAAAAAGGGGTGGGATAAGCTATTACAGAATCCACCTGATTCAATCCCCTCTCCAGCCTACAGCAAAAATAATTTCCCCATCCTTAAATATAAGAATACTTATATCCACAGCCCCTATGACCCCATCAGAGAAGCTGAAAAGCAGGTCCATATAGAGAACAGGGATAAGGCAACCCTTATTCTGATCTTCGGCCTCGGATATGGATACCATATCTTACAATTATTAAGGAAGTTGAAGGATCAACCTTGTATCATCATTATCTTTGAGTATAGTGAAGAGATATTCCACTCTAGTCTCCACCATGCGGACCTCCAGTTTTTAGAGGACTCTCGTATTATCTTGTTTGTTGGTAAAACTTTCTGGGATGAGCTTCATTACGCAATAAGTTCCCTTAAAGTGTCCGTCATACGAGGGACACACATCCATTATCTACAAAGTGAATACTCTATCTTTAAGGAAGAATATACCAGTATTTTGCAGGGTGTGAACTCAATCCTTCAACAGCAATTTCAGAATCAGTTGACCTCATTGGAGTTCGAGAAGCTATGGCTCAAAAATCTTATCCAGAACTCGGTGTTGGTCTCAAAGCATCGGGATATTTCAGCGTTATTCAATCGATTTAAAGGTAAAATAGCTGTCATTGTGTCGGCAGGACCTTCTCTTGCCATGTCCATCAAAGCCCTGGAAAGATTTAAAGAAAATGTTGTTATCATATCCACCGATACGGCTTTGAACCCATTGCTGGAAGGTGATATTATCCCGGACTTTGTTGTAGCGGCTGATGCACAATACCATAACTTCAAAGACTTTTTAGGATTAACCCAAAAACATTCTATCAGCCTTTTCTATAATCTCATGGTATTTCCTAAAATACCCCGATGGGTTCAAGGCGATCATTATTATTTTAGCTCCTGCCACATGAATCAACCCAATCATCCTTTTGTGGGCTGGCTAACGGGTCAAACCGAGATCGAAATATCCCCTATTTTATCTGGTAGTTCGGTCTCCACTACAGCCATTGAGATCGCCAGACTTTTAGGTTTTGACAGTATCTTATTAATCGGCCAGGATTTGAGTTACCCCAATTTAATGAGCCATTCAATTTCATCCCCCATTTATGATGGATATATTTATTCATCAACTTCTCGTTTAAATACCCTCGAAACCTTGTTTTATAAGATAGTCCATTCAAGAAAACTCTTTATTGCTTCTGAGAGACCTCAACTCAAAACAGATTTTATCTTTAAAAACCTTCATAAGTGGCTGGAGGAATATGCCGCTCTATATCAAAACAAGGACGCTACTTTACTTTTAAATGCTACTCACACGGGTTTAGCCATTCCAGGCATCCCGAATATAGCTTTAGAAAAGTATTTATCTCGCCATGATAATCTATATGACCAAGGTGATAAACTAAATCAAATGGCTGAACTTAAACATTCCCAGGCACTGGATTCTCAAGGTTTAAATAAGTTAAAAGACAGCTATAATGAACTTTATAAGGCACTCCATCGCTTTCTGAAACTTATTCTGAAAGAACTGGATCACTCAAGCATCCAGATGGGCAATATTCTTTTGGCGAAAAACAATCTAGAACGTGAATATATATTTATATCGTTCATTTATCAAAAAGAAGATTTATGGTATTTTAGAAAAAAGGATGTGGACGAAGAGGATCAATTCATTTATACTAATACACTACTCAAGGCAACGGAATCCCTCCTCACCACCTTAAAACGTTTTAAAATAGAGGCTCAAAGAATGGATGGTATTTCTCTATAAACACGAAAGAAATCAATATCAGAAGTATTATGAGTTAAAGCCTTTTAGAGAAATCATTGGAGGGATCTGTTGGGACTCATATTCTGTATGGGAAACAATGATCTCGTCATTAGCAACTAACGTAATATCTTTTATATAGTTCAGTTTAAGCTTGGTTTCCTGCTTTGTCATTACAGGAAAATGATAGTGTATATTCTTATATTTCACAGGTTTAGTCTTCTGATATTCCTTAATAAAAGACCTGTGATTATCAAGTCTTTTCTGAATAAATGTATTCATAGACTGACAGGTATTCTGAAGAGATGAAACAATCACATCCCTGAAATGAACATCCCATTCTATGCCAATACTATTCCTGTCACTGGCTATGGCGGCTAAAAGGCTTGTGCCAGTCCCAAGAAATGGGTCTAAAACAGTATCTCCTTTAACCGAGTACATATTAATTAAACGATAGGCTAACTCAAAGGGATAAGCGGCACTTCTACTGCGTGTGATACGGTTGCTTAAATCCTGTCGAACACCCTTAAAATCCCAAATATCTGAAAACCAACTATTTCTCTCTTCCCAAAAATAAGCACTTTCCATTCTATTTTCTTTCTCAGCCAGTGTGTGAAACTCTCTTTTGCTACCCTTTCTCAAGATCAAGATGTATTCATGTTCCAGTGTGACATACGCACCCGCGGCTAACATCCCTGACCCCATAAACTTGTTGGGAGCATTACTTTGCTTCCTCCACAAAATGACAGGGAGTGTGTCAAATCCCAATTGGTGGCAATATTGCAAGATTCTGAAGTGATTGGAATAAAGTTTAAAGGTATCGCCCAATTTCCTCGTGGCATCTCCTATATTGATACAAGCAAATCCACCAGGTCGAAGCACGCGGTAGCACTCCTTCCATACACTATCCAATTCCTTATGTATAAGCTCAAACGCCAGATTGCCATCTTTCAGATCCAAGGCCTTTTTTATATCATTGTTCTGCTGAGAAAACATCCCATCCCACATCGCAATCATAGGATAAGGCGGTGATGTCACCATTAGATGGATAGATTCATCCAATAGAGGACTCATGTTTTGGGAATTACTAAAAATCAATCGATGACTACTGTTCACAACAATAAGATAAGTAATTATTCAATTCCTTCTGACAAGATTTTTAATAAATCGTAATACCCTATAATGGCATTGACGATAGGAAATCATTCATATATATTTATAAGAACCGTCTAGGGAGACCCATTGAATGAATCTTAATACTCAGTTACTGCCTGAGAAATATACCCAATCCCCTGAGGATGAGACCATCCAGAGGATTTATGAAGCCAAGAAGCAATTAGGTGACGATCTACTCATCCTTGGCCACCATTATCAGATGGATTCCATCATCCAGTTTGCTGATCTTAGAGGGGACTCCCTGAAACTCTCAAAACAGGCCGCCCAAAACGATCTGGCAAAATATATCGTCTTTTGTGGCGTCCATTTCATGGCTGAGAGTGCTGATATGCTTACGCGTTCTGATCAAAAGGTGATCTTGCCCGATGTGGATGCCGGGTGCTCCATGGCGGATATGGCCAATCTCGCTAAAGTTGAAAAAGCCTGGGCAGAGCTATCCAGTATTATTGAGCCTGATGAACACATAA
>CAJXGR010000216.1 GCA_913053665.1 uncultured Spirochaetia bacterium | reverse complement strand
CGTAGAAGCCGGTGCCAGGCAGATTGAATGTGCGGTAAACGGCATTGGAGAGCGTGCCGGGAACGCTTCATTGGAGGAGGTTATCGCAGCTATCAATGTGAGACAGGATTTCTATAATCTCAAGACAGGTATTAATCCCAAGGAGATTTATCCATCCAGTATTCGTCTTTCTAATCTTACGGGTATCTATGTTCAACCCAATAAAGCCGTGGTGGGTAAGAACGCTTTTGCTCATGAGTCGGGGATCCATCAGGATGGGGTGCTTAAATACCCCCAAACTTATGAGATCATGACGCCGGAATCCATTGGTCAGCCTAAAGGAAACATTATTTTAGGCCGTCATTCGGGGAAACATGGCTTTCAGAGTCGATTGGATGAGTTAGGCATAATATTGAAGGAGGATGATCTTGATAAGTCTTACGAGCGCTTCCTTTTAGTGGCTGATAAGAAGAAAGAGGTCTATGACGAAGATATATACGCCATTGTGGCCGATGAAATCCGTTCTACACAACAAACCTGGAATATCGTGGACTTCCATGCCTTTTGTGGCAGTGATCCAACCATTGCAAGCGCCATGGTTATCCTTGAGAAAGAGGATGAGAGGATCCCGGCCGCCTCAACGGGAGATGGACCAGTGAACGCCCTCTTTAATGCGATTGACAAGATTGTTCAAGTGGATATTCAACTGGAACGTTATTCTATTCACGCTGTAACAAGTGGAACCAATGCTTTGGGCGAGGCGAGTGTCGCGGTCAATTATAAAGGACGTCTTATCTCAGGTCATGGATCCAGTACGGATGTGATTCATGCTAGTGCCAAGGCTTATCTTAGTGCTATCAATAAGGTTCTCCAGGAACAACAGGTTAAAGAAAAGCTGTTAACAGGCGTTTAATCTCTAATGAAGGACCTGTAGGGGCGATTCGGCGAATCGCCCCTACAGTGTCCAGAACTAATCATGTCAGCTAACAGGACTCATTATGGCTCATCAAAAGAAACTACTTTTATTTATGACACTCATTTTCATTGCTCTCAATTGTTCGGGGAAACCATTAATTCCAAGTGAAGTGATTTATACAACGGATCAACTCGAGTTTTCACCTAGGGATCAAAAGCTGATTATAGATTATATGGTTCAAACTATTGAAAGGTCTCCTTTTATCCTTGGAAAGAATGACCAGAAGACTCAAGGAAATTGGATTCTTGGCCCTCTCATCAACGATACAGACGAACATATAAATACAAATTATATCATGCAAAGTATTAGGAACCAATTGATAGATAACAATATAGCTACTTTTCTAAGTGTCACGATCAAGGAAACGGATGACTTAAAAGCGATTCAAAAGAAGTCTGGAAAAGCAAAGGCTCAATATCTTCTAAAAGGATATATGTCAAATATTCGTAAATATAAAAAGAATGTTAGCTTTCAAATCATTCTTCAGATTGTTGATCTAACCGTCTCAGAGATCGTATGGACTAAAACCTTTATAATCAATAAAATCTTTAAAATAAAGGATAGCCATCGTTTTCGTTAGAGAGAACGGTTGATTTCAAGTTTATCCAAAATCTCTTCTAAAGACTCCCAAAACGGTTGATGCTTTTCTTTATCCTTTGCTAATTTGAGATCAACGCGACATATATCCTTAAACTCGCAGTAGTCCTTACAATCTTTAGGGGCCCCATGATAATTTCCCTGACGGATCAAATGCAAGTAAGATTGGATGTAATATTTAGAGAGTTCATTGTAAGTTGCCGTCATATCCTTATCTACTTGTTCGTTCAAATCGATAAACGCTTTTTTAATGGGTTTATGCTTATTGTTTAACACAAAATAATAGTTCCATGTATTGATGGGCAACTCATAAATCTCATGGGCCTTAAGACTGTATAGATAAGGCTGAAAACGCATTCCAGCCATAAGATCTTCTTTGAGTCTTGGGTTGCTCAATTCTCCACCACTTTTATAATCGATGACACGTATCTTTGATTCATCCAGTGATAAATCAATACGATCAATTGCTCCTCTCACCCTCACAAGCTTTTCTCCATGTTCATCCAATAAGTCGACTGCGTTTAAGTCTTTATCATCATTGAACTTAATTTCAAGACCCACTATCTTGAAGTCTTTATTTTCTGTTAAATCCTTTTTCACAAACAGACACAGTTCATAGACGATGGTATCAAACTCTCTACCCCAAATCAATGGATTCTGTCGCGTTTCCTTGATTTCATCCTCAAAAAAAGCATGGCTTATTTCTCCAAGTTCCTTTTTCACCCAGTCTATATTGTCAATATCAAATAACTGTGGCGTCTCCAACCTTTTTTGGTAGAGTCTATACAAAATTGAGTGAACCGCATTACCCTTATCCAACGGACTTAGACTATCTTCACTTTCCCTTCTTTTTCTTAATCTCAATACATCATAGAAAAAGAAGCGATGGGGACATTGGCCATAACGTTCAAGGTGAGAGGAGGAAATATCTGTGAATGCGTCATTTAAGTAACTTATGAGCTGATCATTATGTTCATCGCCATCTAATACTCCTTCGTATTCTGAAAAATTGAGTGAGCTTCTTAGCTTTTCTACAGTGATCCTATCGTCTATTAATTGGATATGAGATCGATTCAGATTGGACATCAAGATAAGTTGATCTAATTTTCCTTGCTCAGAACTAACTTCTTGCCCTTGAATCTGACCATAATAATGATAGACTTCTTCATCGTAGTAAAACTCATCGTTCTCTATATTTAACTTTAGGTCATTCAAAGGTTTAGACAAGTGATAAGCCAGTTCATCCAGGAAAAACGAAGGAAGAGTTTCTCTAACACTGTCATCTAATAGAGGGTATGAGAGATACAGTTCTTCTATAGGTGAGTTCAGGCAATTAAAAAAGTAAAACTGTTCTTGGGCGATCTGCTGGTCACTATCTTTAAAGACTTCATAGGACTGGTTCAGGGATTTCTTTTCCACATCCCTTATAATACAGTTTAAAGCTTCTTTTTTGGGGAACTCTCCTTCAAAGAGTCCGATAGCAAATACTTTCTTGTAAGGTATCCCTTGAATATCTGATGGGGCCATGCAATGAACATGACGGCTTCTGGTTTGCTGGAATGAAACAGTTCTATCAGACAATAATTCTTTAATAGTGGAATAAAAGGAGTAAAAAGTCATGTCTTCCTGCTGAATGTGGCTCTGATAATAACCATACTCACCCAGCAAATCAAGAAAGCTCTTCAATACAACGGAGTCTCTTTGGACTATTTCAAGGTCCATATTCTTATAAACGTTATAGAGAATGGAAAAAGTATCAATAATAAGTTCTCTCCATATTTTTATCATCTCGTGGATGGAGGCTTTTTCCTGAAGGGCTGGGAAGCGGTCGATTTCATCTTTTACCTTTTCCAGATAAAGAATACAGTCTTGCAGGTTGTCGACAGGTCTATCAGAAGGAGCTTTAGCCTTAAGAGATTTGAGGTACCATAGGATATTCTGATCACTGGACTTGATATTCTGATAATAGCGATCTATGTTTCGCACGATGGTTCGACTATTGTAATGGGCCTTACCAATGGAATCTCCTCTCAGATAGACATAATTCGATTTGATAAAGGACATAAGCGTCTCAGAAGGGTAGTTGTGAATCTTTAACTCTAGTATTTGAAGGAACACAGGTATGAGTTTCTGGTGAAAAATATTGCTCTTGAAGTAATGATAGACAGGTATCTTAAGCTTTTCAAAAGTCTCAATGACAAGATCTTTGTAGGATGAGTGATTGCGTACAATCAATGCAATATCATCGGGATTCAGGGTGGGATCATTAAAAAGGAGTTTTTTTATTTGTTTTCCCACTTTGACAATCTCATCAGCTAGACTGTCGCCTTGAATAAGGTGGATGGAAGGGGAGTCAAAAGGAAGATTTTCATTGGGGTCTTTTAGGTCATTAAAGATATTTTTTGAGAGTTCGTGGAGGCTAAAATCTTTCTTATTGGGTTTTTCCAGTTTTAATTTCTTTGTTTCGTTTTTAAACCCAAGACTTGAAAGATAGTCTTTAATTTTCTGACCTCTAGAAAATAGTTTGGGACGTTCTGAATCATAATAAAGGGTGACAACCCATTCAATCCCTTTTCCTGAGAGAGTTTTAATCAAGTCAAGATCATTATAGGACAAGGAATCCACGTTGAACAAATAAATCCGTCGCGTCTGACTTAGAAAACCAATGGGTTCTTTCAGGAGGTAGGATATAACTTGTTCAATCATATCCTCAGGGTCTATCAGGGAGTTAGAGACTCTCATTTTTTCATATTCACTAAGGATGATGGTTAAATCCTTGTATTTATCCTTAAATCCTTTATCCGTCTTGGAATTACTCTGTAACCATTTCTCAATACCCTTTGTAACCTTGATATCAGGATTGGCATTCTCTATACCTGTTTGTGGAAGCAATTCTTTTTTTATGGATGCCAAGAATGAGATCAGATCACGCTTAAAGCCCCAATATTCCCAGAGAGGCCTATAATATCCTGTGAGACGTTGATCTTCTTTAAGGGAATCCAGGGTTTTCTTCATCAGGAGGGATTTTGCTGATGGTGTCATAAGGATTGGATTGTCTTGAGCGGTTTCTTTATTTTTATTTTCTTCCCATTGAATCCCTGAATACAGCTCATTAACAAATTGTGAGAAGGTCATGATAAATCCAGGGGAAAAGGCTTGAAAGCGGTCTATGAGATGTTTCTTAAACCATTCTTGTCCCGGAGAGTTGATAAACAGTGTAAAGATTTCATTGTGTAGATAACTATTTGATTGGATCAGGGGGCATATTTCTTTATCAATGAGTGATCTATGGATAGCTTCAAGATTATGTGAATAATAAAATCGGTTCATTGATATACATACCTATTGAATCACAGTTTATCACAAAACATTATTAAAATAACGTGAGTTTGATATGCTAATTGATTGTTTTTAATATACTTACATTTCTTTCTTTTCTTGTTCCCTCTCCCTTTGGGAGAGGGTTAGGGTGAGGGGTCTTACTTTTTATTATATAGCAATTTACATATCGAACTCACGTTAAAATAGCCTTGAATGAACTTAACTTTGCGCTATAAGTCAAAGGAAAGTAAAATTACGGCCCCTTTCTTTAGACCTCCCATGACCACCCCGACACACAGGCCAAAGACAGGCCAAAGACAGGACAAGCTATTAAGCAACTCATAAGATAAACTCTCACCAGGATTAAATGAAGAAACATGGCTCTTATTTTCTCCCAAAGCAACTTTGAACGAGGAAAGGAATCACTCACACTCCTCTTCTAAGTCTTTAATTCTTTTCTTAATCTTCTTTTTAAAAGGAGCGTCTAATTTCTTCTCTAACTCTAAGACTTGTTTATAATCGTCTAGTGCATCGCAGTCATCCAATTTGTCATAAGCCAATGCGCGGTTATAATACCCTCCATAGTACTCAGGATCAATTTCTATCGCTTTCGTATAATATTTAACAGCCTTTTTATACTTTTTTAAAAAAAAATAAGCATTCCCATAATTTTCATAAGAACTAAATTTTTTTGGACTAAGCAAAAGAGCCTTTGTATAATCCTTAATAGCTTTCTTATACTGCTTTGTTTTGTAATAAGCTTCACCACGACTAGAGTAAATTAAAC
>CAJXGR010000215.1 GCA_913053665.1 uncultured Spirochaetia bacterium | reverse complement strand
GATCCCCCTCCAATGACTGCAATGTCTGAAGCCGTGTGGTGGGGTGCTCTGAAGGGTCGTTTTTCTATGAGAGCTTTGTTGTTGGGGAGAAGACCTGCACTACTATAGATTTTACTTGTTTCAATGGCCTCTTCCAAGGATAAGGGGGGGAGAACAGTGGGAATACGTTTGGCCAACATGGTTTTACCGCATCCTGGAGGCCCGGTGAGCAAGATATTGTGATGGCCGGCACAGGCCACTTCTATAGCCCGTTTAATTTGGTATTGGCCCTTAACATCAGATAGATCCAAAGTATTGTGGTTCTCAGGCTGGAAGAGTTCATGAATGTCTACAGTAAAAGGACTTTTATGAGGGTTTTTTAATAAGTCTGTCGCATGATCCAGGTCTTTTGCAGGGTAGGTATGGACTTTTGTGACCAGAGCGGCCTCTTCTTGATTGTAGATTGGGAGAATTAAATTGAAGATACCATTCTCTTCAGCCAGCTTCGCCACCAGTAAAGCCCCATGAATAGGACGGACCTCTCCGCTCAGAGCTAGTTCTCCTATAAAGAGAGATTTACACTTGAGACTGGCAAAGGAAATCTGTTCGCTGGCATTTAATATTCCTATAGCTATGGGAAGGTCGAAATAACTCCCAATCTTCTTAAGGTGGGCTGGGGCGAGATTGACAATGATCTTTCTTCTTGGATAGTGAAAGCTTGAATGGATGATTGCCGAACGAACCCTGTCTTTAGCTTCTTTAACAGCGGCGTCAGGCAGGCCTACAATCTGCATCCCTGGCAGACCCGGTTGTATGTCCACTTCAATCTCGACAAGGGTTGCCTGAATTCCTAAAAGAGCACTGGTGTATATTTTTGAGATCATACTAGAGTAAACAACAAGAATATCCGAATACTTATATTTTGAATGACTTTCTCTGAAATTAAATGAAATATTTAAAGAAAGATTGGCCGCTGAGATCACTGAGAGAAGAAAAAATGGACAGACACAGAGTGTGGGAAAATATATGAATGAGTTTTAGCTCAATATAGATTTCAGGTTGATGATCTTATATTTAGAGTAGAACAGACAGACGCTGTTCTACCATTCCAGCAAACTGAAACACATAAAGAGCCCTGCTTTTTGACTGAAAGTTGGTAGTAATAAACCATTTAGCGATAATCGCTTGTAGGGGCAGGTTTAAAACCTACCCCTACAAGAAATTGGATAAACCCGTCACTTATTAGTTTGTCACTACCTGAAAGTTTAATCCATGAAGCATGAATGAAAGATGGCTAAAATGACGATACCTTGATCAGTCAATTATTTGAAAATATGTGGATTGGATACAATGGAAGTTTTTTATTAATTTCTTGGAAAATAGTGGTTCTGTACTAAATTCATTAGTATAATAAAAGAACTTGACAAATATGGTGTTCACTATGAAGACAACATTTATTGGATTATGGATCCTTTTGATCAGCACGCTAGGTTGGTCTCAGGCTGGCGCTGATCTGTTTAAAGCGGTGCAAGATGATGATGACGAGTTGGTCACCGGTCTTATTGATGAAGGGGCCAACGTAAACACTAAGCTGAAAATGCGTGAAATAAAATATAAGGGAACTGTAGACCGACATTACTCCTGGACTTTACTCCATGAAGCTTGTTATAAAGGGAATAAGGAAATTGTTGAGATACTTTTAGCAAATGGAGCCCATATCAATGCCAGGACTGTATCGAACTGGACTCCCCTCCATGAGGCCTCCTCCAACGGCTATTTTGAAGTGGTCCAAGTCCTCATCAAGAATAAAGCTGAAATAGATCCTGCCAATCTGAACGACTGGACTCCCTTGCACACTGCAGCCCATGAGGGTCATGGCAAAATCGTCAGATTATTGATAGAGAACGGTGCTCAAGTCAACAAGAAAGGGAAATACGGCTGGACACCCCTACACGCGGCCTCCTCAGAAAATCATAGGGAAATCATTAAAATCCTTATTGAAAAAGGAGCGAATATTTACTCCAAGGATAAGGATGGAAGAATCCCCAGTGATTTAGCTAAAAATAATATCGGTGATTCGTCAAAAAGGCTTGAACCAAACAGTAAGAAAGAAAATCCACAAATTGGTAGCGAGCTATTTAAAGCCGTCCAAGGCGAAAATGAGGATGAAGTAAAACGACTGATCAAAGAAGGAATAGACGTCAATGAAAAAGTGAAAATCCGTAGGATAGAATATAAGGGAGGGAAGGATGAACACTATGATTGGAGTCTTTTGCATGAAGCAGTGTTTAAAGGGAATTATGATATAGTGAATCTATTACTGGAGAAGGGTGCCGAGGTCAATAGTCAAACAACGTCCGGCTGGACACCTCTCCATCAAGCCTCTTCAGATGGGCATGTCAAGATTAGCCAATTATTGATAGAAAAAAAAGCCCGTGTCAATGCCAAAAATCTATACGGCTGGACACCCTTACATTCCGCGGCCCATCAAGGACATAGTGAAATCGCCTTGATCTTGATAAAACATGGAGCTGATTTAAACTCCAGAGGAAAAAGGGGCTGGACGCCACTTCATGCCGCCGCTTCGGAAGATCATAAAGATATGGTGAAAATCCTTATAGACAAGGGTGCGAACATCAATTCCAAAAGCAATCATGGAAAGACTGCCGCCGACCTGGCTAGTCGTAAAGACATTAAGAAACTTCTTGCCGATAAAACTGATTAGGTTTGTGGCTGGTCAAATGAAGAATCAGGTGGAAAAAAGCTAAGCAATGTTTATAATGAATACCTTTCAACGAATAAAAGATACTGCTTTAGATTATGTTGATATATTAACTTTCTTTGTCTACACTATGAGGACTTTATTTATCCAACGGGGAAAAGGCAAGAAACTAATCATAGAAAGTATCATGAGGCAAGTATTGTTTACTGGTCTAAAAGCCCTCGCCGTGATGAGTATCGTATCCCTTTTAATCGGTGGATTGATTATATTTATCACTGCTGATAGTGGCTTGCAAGAATCTTTAATTAGTCTGGTTTTAATTAATACTATTATCCGATATGTTGGTCCATTGATTACTTTGATGATTCTCATTGGTCGCTCTGGGACAGCTATTGCTGCTGAAATAGGGAATATGATGATGTCCCACGAAATTGAAGCCCTTGAGATTATGGGTATTGACAGCCTCCATTATGTAGCGGCCCCCAGAATCATTGGAATGTCTGTAGCTATTGTTTGCTTGAGTATTTTTTTTAGTATGGTAGGAATACTAGGTGGAGCTGTTGTGATGGTGAACCTTGTAGATAATTTTAGTCTTGATAGATTCTATAGATCCTTTTTCAATCACTTAACGGTCTCAGTGATTTTAGAGAGTCTTCTCAAGATACTCATAGCCGGGATGATTATTTCGACCGTTGGATGTTATCAGGGCTTTCAAGTGAAGCATTCATCGACTGAAGTCCCTCAAATGACAACGTTAGCAGTTGGACGGTCTATCATATTATGCTTTGTATTTTATGTGTATTTCACAGTTATGTTTATTTATGTATAAAGGGTTAATGGATTGGATGGGTGGGATGAAGTCCTAGATAAAGAAGAGAGTAAATCCAAAGAGACTAAAGAAGAAGCCTTAGTCAGTGAAACCATAACTGGAGAGGATTTGAACAGTCTATCGGATCAGAAATCTCAAGAGTCTGATGAGAAAAGAAAAGATAGTCGCGATGAAGACGTTCCCAGGACTCAAGAGGGCGAAAAAACTGCCCCCCCCTACCCCCTTGTTGCTGAGGAAGTGTGCTTTATTTATAAAGATGAAAAGATTGTTAAAGGCATAACCCTGAACGCCCAAAAAGGGGACTCATTAGTTATCATCGGACCCAGTGGAAGTGGGAAATCCACACTATTAAAGCTCTGTGCTGGACTTTATCTACCTTCTCAAGGCCATGTATTTATCAATGGAAAAGATATAAATCGTCTTGGACGGAAAAAAAAGCTTGGTCTAATGAAAAAAATAGGTTTTATTTTCCAGGACGCGGGACTCATTAGCAATATTAGTGTTTTTGAGAACATTGCCTTAAAACTCAGGTACCACAATATGTTTTCTGATAAAGAAATTACTGAAAAGGTGGAAGACAGCATCCATCAATTTGGATTGGAAAAAATTAAAGATGAGTTCCCGGCATCCTTAAGTCCTGGCCAGGAGAAGTTAGCCGGCTTTGCAAGAGGGTGTGTCACAGATTCTGATATACTCTTTTTTGATGAACCGACGACTAGCATTGACAGTCACTCCATAAGAAAGTTTATTGAAGTCGTGAATCAGCATATAGATAAAGGAGGGATTGCCATCACGATCACTCATAATCAAGAATATTCAGATGCAATCTCAAATAGAATGGCAGTGATCCATGAGGGAAACTTAATCGCGATGGGAGATCCTGAGACCATTAAATGCAGTGATGATCCCAAAGTGAAACAAATCCTGAAGAGCTTAAGCGGTGAAAAAGAACTGGCTGATGAGTTCCTCAAGATCATGGAAAACGATGATTTCTTTTAACGGCAAGGAGACCCTATGAGGCGACGATTCAAAAAGACTGAACGACTTGTTTCTCTTTTCATTTTGGCCACTCTTTTAATTATCTTTACAACCTTTGTCCTCATGGGCAAAATCAATCGGTGGTTTAGCCCTAAATACGTGTATCACACTGAGTTTAAGAGTGCGAAAGATCTGAAAGTGGGTACCCCCATCACTTTTAGAGAAAATGGATGGGAAATTGGCAATGTGTCAAATATCAAATTAAACGAAACGAATAACAAAATAGTCGTCTATTTTGAGATATTTGAGGAGTATGTGAGCAAAATACGGGAAGACTCCATCGCCTATTTAAGCAAAACAGGTTTCGCCGGGATTGCCGGTACCATCAGTATCAATATATCCATTAGTACTTCAGATCGCTATCCTATCGTTGGAAACAATAGACCCCTGCCTTCCAGCGACTCAGAAGAGGGCAAGCTCATGCTGACAGATCGAAAACTAACGATCAGTCAGGATGTAGAAGCGAATATTGCCCATATTGCTGCCAATATTAATCGAATGACCGATCCAAGCGGCCCATTAATGCAAACCCTGTATAATGTTGAAAGTCTTACTCGTCAGGCTAAAGATAGTATAGAGTTCAAGGAAATAGACTTGCTGGTTAAATCGGTGAATAAAAAGATCAATAAGTCCCTGGATGATGTGAATAAAATCACCGGTGAGCTGGATCAACTGGTTAAAACGAATTCAGACCGACTGGATAGAACATTTGGTGTTTTAACAGATCAAATATCCCTGATTCTAAGTAAACTCTCCAAGACGATCAATACAATACTGGATAAAGTGATCAAATCATCGGATCCTATATTTAAAGACGCCCAAAAAGCAATCACTCTAACTCTCAAGCAATTGACCACCTCCATTAGCGCCACGGTTGGAAGCCTTGAAAACAATGTCACGGCCTCTTTAAAGGATATACGTCTTATTATTCAAAACATTAAGATCATGACAAGACGGGTCAATACACTCCTGGATCAGGTGGAACAGCTACCTATCTTAGGGGGCAAAAAAAAGAAAAAACCTCTTCTCATTGACGAAGTGGAACGTGAGGACTATTGATATTATCCCTGTTATCAAGCCAATCCAAGACTTCAGGTTTATTACAACTTTTAGGAATAGTATGTCTAGGCCTTATATTATCGTGCTCATCGGGCAATCCAAAGAATGCTAACTCTCATAAACTGACCTGTGAAGACTTTAAGGACTTAACCAAAAGAGATTTACGTTTTAGTCTTGCCAAGGACTCTTATGTAGAAGGAAATTATGAGGGTGCTCTGATCACATATCAAGAGATTTTAGAGGAAAGTAAA
>CAJXGR010000214.1 GCA_913053665.1 uncultured Spirochaetia bacterium | reverse complement strand
AAGGCGTTCTTCAAAGTCTTTAAAACGAGCTTCAGAATTACTGTTCATGATTACCACTGCCTGTGTAAGTCTTCCAAATATCAGATTATATGAATAGCAATTATCAGTTACGTTGAATAAAGTTGAATAAAAAAAAACCAGGAAACTCATACAAAAATATGAACATTTTTTCTTAAATAGTTTCTTAATAGCTTCGCCTGTCATTCTCCTGTGCTTGTCCTGTCTCTCGCCTGTGAATCAGGGTGCTAGAATATTATATTTTACTTTCCTGTTGACATACCCATTGTGGTGTTTCTAGATATACTCATAAAGTAAAGAGTATGGAATGACCGTTCCCATCTGGCAACCCACCCAGCAGCGTATCAAAGAAGCCAATATTACCCACTACATGTCTTATCTTGGATCAACCTTTAGAACAGAAGTTGATGACTACGAATCCCTCTATTCATGGAGTCTCAGGAACCCTGAGAGGTTTTGGGAGAGCATTTGGCAGTTTGGTAATGTGATTGGCACCTTTGATCCTGATAATATCGTGATCCATAAGGATAAAATGCCGGGGGTGAGGTGGTTTCCTGAGGCTCAGCTTAACTTTGCAGAAAACCTTTTAAAGCAAAAGGATGACTCGATCGCCATCATTGAAAGAGGGGAGCATGGGCAGCGTAAAAGCTTAACATTTAGAGAGTTGCATAAACAAGTGGGTAGATTAGCCTCGTCCATGCAAAGTATGGGGATAGGAAAAGGTGATCGAGTGGCTGGAATCCTGCCCAACATAAGCGAAACAATCATCGCTATGCTTGCCGCGACCAGTCTTGGGGCTGTCTGGTCTTCCTGCTCCCCTGATTTTGGTGTCCAGGGAGTGATCGATCGGTTTGGTCAGATCTCGCCTAAACTGATCTTTGCCACGAATGGTTATTATTACAATGGAAAGCCAATCCGTACAATGGATCGTTTAAACTCTATCATCAAGAAGCTCCCTGGAATTGAGAAAGTCGTGATTATATCTTACCTTAGAGAAGACAAATTAAACCTGTCGATAACTAATGCCATCTCATACAATGATTTCATGGATCCCAATGGGGGCAATTTAACCTATTGCCCTGTATCCTTCAACGATCCCTTATACATTATGTATTCCTCCGGAACCACAGGCGTTCCCAAGTGCATCGTTCATGGTGTGGGTGGCACATTACTTCAGCATCTCAAAGAGCTGATCCTCCACACGGATCTGAAACCTCAGGATAGAATCTTTTACTACACAACCTGTGGCTGGATGATGTGGAACTGGCTGGTCACCAGCCTCAGTGTGGGAGCAACTATCGTTTTGTATGATGGCTCACCCTTCCACCCATCCCCAAAAGCACTCTTTGATCTCATCGACGAGGAGGAGATTACAATATTTGGAGTGAGTGCTAAATATATAACAGCCTGTGAGAAAGCAGGTTTGGAGCCTATGAAATCCCATCGGCTGAAGTTTCTTAAAACCATCTTATCAACCGGCTCGCCTTTAACCCATGAGAGCTTTGATTATATCTATGGAAAGGTGAAAGAAGATGTTTGTCTCTCTAGTATATCGGGTGGAACAGACATAATATCCTGCTTCGCATTAGGATGCCCTATCCTACCCGTCTATCGGGGAGAGCTTCAGTGTACAGGACTTGGCATGAATGTGGCGTTTTATTCGGATGAAGGGGATGAAATCATCTCTGAAAAAGGAGAGTTAGTTTGCAAATCTCCATTTCCCTCCATGCCAACAGGCTTTTGGAAGGATACCAACCATCAAAAGTACCATGAGGCTTATTTTGATAGATTTGAAGGGGTGTGGGCCCACGGGGACTATGGAGAAATCGTGACCCATGAAAAGGTGGATCAAAGACCTTATCAGCGTGGAGTTGTTATCTACGGACGCTCAGACGCCACATTAAATCCCGGAGGGGTCCGTATCGGTACGGCTGAAATCTATCGTCAGGTCGAAAAGATAGACTCCGTGATAGAGGCCTTAGCCATTGATCAGGAGTGGGAAGGAGATACCCGTATTATACTATTTGTAAGGCTGATAGAAGGTATCCACCTCACCAAGTCTCTTATAGATAGTATCAAAAGTCTGATCCGTGAAAACACCACTCCAAGGCATGTCCCTTCCAGGATTATAGAGGTGAAGGATATTCCCAGGACCATCAGCGGAAAGATTGTTGAGTTAGCTGTTCGCAATGTTGTACACAATCAACCGGTGAAGAATAAAGACGCCTTGGCAAATCCCGAAGCTTTGGATTACTTTAGGAATATCAAAGAATTACAATCTTAAGCCATTGTTTGTCTGCGTATAACCTTATAGATTTTATTCCTTTAATTTTTTTAATGCATTGATAGACTGATCTAGATAGCTAATCGCCTGGTCAATATTATTCTGTGGAATGTAGTCCAAGTCAACATAAATTGAAAAGCCATCAAAATATTCGCTGATTTCTTCATGAACTTTTAGATTCCCATAAAAATCAATGACCTTGTATTTCTGGACAGGAAAGGGAATGCCTTTAACCATAACCACATCTTCTTTTTCACAGTAGATCTTATCTTTTATAAGAGAATAAGTTTCGTGGGAGACCAGAATATCATCGGGTTTGGCACTACTTTCCAAACGACTGGCCAAATTGACAATACTCCCAATAATAGTATAATCTAAACGATTATTACTTCCAAAGTTACCAACAGTACAATAGCCACTGGCAATTCCAATACGAACTTTAAAGGGATTTTGTAAACCTCTGTTGGACCATATTCTACGAAGATCAATCAGCTTTTTCTGCATTTCTATGGCCATCGCGACGCATGTCAAGGCATCTTCTTGCATCCCTTTACTTTGAGGGTCCCCAAAGAATATCATGACGGCATCCCCGATAAACTTATCTATAGTACCACCAAACTTTAAGGCAATTTGAGACATTTCTTCCAAATACTCATTTAATATTCTGGTGGTATCCTCTGGCTGTAGGTTTTCGGTGGAGGAAGTAAAATCAACTATATCAGAAAAAAACACGGTTAATTGGGTTCTGTGGGATTGTATTTTTATATCTTCCTTCTCACTTTGCATGAGATCAAAGATTTGAGGGGATACATATTTTGATAGATTCTTTGCAAGCAAATCGAGTCTCTGATTGAGTTTAGTTACTTTTTGTTGTTGAATGTCCCCCATTTTAACCATTTTCTCCATCTGTTTGATGAGTTTTTTGTATTGTTTAAATAAATAACTATATTCATCATGGAAATAACTCTTTTTATCGAGTTTATCATTGCCTAAAACCTTTTCTGCTCGATGAATTGTTCGAGACTCTTCTGTTTGAATCTCCTGTTTCTCATCCATATTTATTTCTTTTCCTTTAAGATTTTTTTTCAACTAATTCAAACTGCAAATCAAGGTCTTCTTGAAACTCTTCACCGCACTCCATAGACATTTCATCTCCTTCTTCGTAGTACCAATTTATAATTATTTTTTTCTCTTTTTTATGAGCCCGATTTAACATTTCAAATATATGCATCAAGTACTTGGAGCTACTTGTATTAAAATAGGGGATGTTAATATTGCAAGTAATCGGTTCATTTTTTTTCCCGAGAAACCCTTCCAACCAATTAATGAGAGGGGAAAAAAAAGCAGTGGCATTCTCGGGATATAACTCTCCATTCATGATAAGTAGATTCATATTTGGGTCAAATAGCACTTCCGGAGTGGTATTTGTAGCCGCTATTTCTAAACTATTCATGTGTTTAGCTCTCCTATTTGAGATGATTAAATTGATATTCTTAAAAGATAAAAGGAGTTCTGAGAATCGATAGCTGTTATATCATATTCCAGCTTTTCACTTGACTTTCTGGCAATATCGATCAGGCCTAATCCTCCTCTACCCGTACTCTCGTCGATAGGTTTTTGTCTTTCTATTTTGTAGAGAACTTTTAGTTCTTCTTTTGTCATTGAATTAAGTTTTTTGATCTGTTCTACTAAAGAATCTTTTTTTTCATTGTTAACTATATTACCTGTCTCTATAAAAAACTTGTTATCTTTTTTGCCAATCGTTATAATACCAGATTTTAATGATGTTACTTGAGTTTCTTCAGCCATAATTTCATCGGAATAATCTTTTATATTTTGGACTGCCTCAACAAATAAACCAAAAACTTTCTTACCAACATATTGATTTTTTTCTTCTTTTTCTAATCTCTCTCTTATATTTTTTCCAATGGCTTCTAGTACATCATAAGAGATGGGTCCACAATAGCATAAATTGATGCCGCCTTTTTCAAGTTCTTTTTTTAATGTCAATAAATTAGACATTTCTTTACTCCTATTGATTGTTAAATCCTAAAACCAATGATAGTTATGTCATCTCGTTGGCTTTCATTCCCCTGATATTCTTTTAATATGTTTTGCAATTTCTTTTGCTGTTCATTTAATGCCCTCTCACTAAAGTGTTTAAGAGTGTGAACTATAGGTTTTCTGCCAATTTGTCTCTTCATATTTTCTCCCATCTGACTGAAGTAGCCATCACTGGAAAGATAAAATATTTCATTGCCCGACAGGTTGATCACATGATTTGTATACTGGTAATCTAATTTGGATGATTGATAGCCAACACTTTGTTTATCACCTTTTATTTCCACAATCTCCTGATCTTTTGAGTATATTAATATGAACTTGGATCCGGAAAAAACTAAATGGTTTTTATTTTTGGGAATAACGCATAAGCCGATTTCAAGACCGTCATGGGATAAGTTCTCACCCTGGCCATGTTTAAGGGTTTCCTGGACTAACTGGTTTAAGTTTTGGATAATCGTTGCGGGGTCTTCATGATTGATGTGTTCTACGATTCTATTTAATATGGCATTGGATATCATTGTCATAAAGGCACCTGGAACACCATGTCCCGTACAATCTATAACAGCCAGGAGAATATGTTCTTCACTTTCATGAAACCAATAAAAATCTCCTCCTACAATATCTTTAGGCTCCCAGTAAATGAAGTAATCCTGAAAAAAGGATTGAAATAAATCTTTACTTGGAAGAATGGCAGATTGGATAAATTGGGCGTACTGAATGCTTGCTAATATTTCTTTTGATTGTTCTTCTACCTTGTCATGCATGTATGCCAATATATCATTGGAAGAAAAAATACCTTGAAATCTATTGGATTCATCCACCACGATAAAATATTTGCTAGAAGTCGATTCCCTGATTTCCTGGGCGAGGGTTTTTGAGATGTCCATTATTTTGTCATGAGAATGAAAGTTAACCAGTTTTTCCGTATTGAAATGAGTAATAGGTCTCCGCTGTATCAGTGCTTCTCCATGAGGCCTGGAAAGAAGCTTTAATAATTGTTGTCGAGTGAACATGCCTTTTACAACCATATCATTATCCACTATAGCAACAGCCTGTAAATTGCTATTAGAACCCATGAAATTAGATATTTTACCCGTTTCAATTGTTTCATGAACATAATAGGGTATACTGACTAGTGAAACAGCGTCTTCAAAGTCAAGATAATCAATATCTAGTTGGATTTCATGGATCAAATCATTTTGCATTTAAAGCTCTTTATCTTTTAATATACCCAAACGATGACAAGTTAGTCATATTGTATTAAGGAATTATTACAAAAATATAACTTTAATAAGGATTTCTTAACAATCGTCATGAAGGAGATCATATAAACATTCTTCTAAATAATAGTGAGATGTCGCCAGTTATATAGATAATCATAGTTTATTATGTTCAATAACAAATATTTGGCTATGCAAAATGGAAGTTTATATCTCATCCAGTTATAAGTAGCGAGAGTTCGAGGCATAAGAATCTACCTGACAAACGTTTAGCCTAAGAAATTGGCATCTGTCGAGCTAGGAAGCTCGACCTACAGGCAAA
>CAJXGR010000213.1 GCA_913053665.1 uncultured Spirochaetia bacterium | reverse complement strand
TGAGCAATCATTACTCACTGCGTTTAAAATAGTCATCCCCTAACTTTTTAACGAGGCCGGCTAAAAGTATCAAACTCACTAAGTTAGGGAGAGCCATAAATATATTGGCTATGTCCGCGAGGTTCCACACAAGATGTACGGGAATAGACGCCCCCACCACCACCAAAATAGTGTAAACGATGCGATACGGGAGGACGGCTTTCTCCCCAAAAAGGTATTCAGCACTTCGATCCCCGTAATAAGACCAAGCAATGATCGTGGAATAGGCAAAAAAGACTAAACCAATTCCCACTATCCAGGCACCGATATGGGCAAATTCATTCCCAAAGACCCCACTGAATCCAAGCTTGAAGGAATATGCCGATAGGGCCGAACCCGTCAAGCCTTCCGGCTTATTGGCCCCCCAAACCCCTACTATAACAATGACTAAGGCTGTCATGGTGCAGATGACGATGGTGTCAATGAAAGGCTCCAGCATGGCCACTAAACCCTCTCGGACAGGCTCTTTCGTTTTAGCCATAGCGTGAGCCATGGGGGCTGATCCCAGTCCCGCCTCATTGGAAAAGACTCCTCTTGCCACTCCTTTCTGGATGGCTGTTGTAACTGCGATTCCTGCAATTCCACCCACTGCAGGCAATGGGTTGAAGGCTAAATAAAAGATTGTCTTGAAGGCTTCAGGGATCTCACTAACGTTAGCAATGAGAATGATCAACGCGGCTCCACAATAGATGACAGCCATAAAAGGCACGATATATGAGGCCACACGGGCGATTCGCTTAGCCCCCCCGATAATCACCAGTCCAACGGCAAAGGCTAAGAATCCCCCTACATAGTATTTGTAGGAGGCCATTTCGGGGTCACTCAATATGGGGATAGCCATTTTCAGCCCGTCCACCACGGAATTCGCCTGGACCATATTACCTATACCAAAGGAAGCGATCAAAGCAAGCCCAGCAAAGAGATAAGCCAATATCGGCATGTTCAAGGCTTTCTGGATCGTGTACATAGGGCCCCCGGAGATCTGACCGTCTGAACCAATATCCCGATACTTCAGGGCCAGCGTGCAGGAGGCGTATTTTGTCGCCATGCCGACCAGTGCGGTAATCCACATCCAGAAGACGGCTCCCGGCCCTCCCACAGCGATGGCTGTCGCCACTCCCGCGATATTGCCCGTACCAACAGTGGCTGACAGAGCTGTTGAGAGGGCCTGGAAATGAGAGACTTCCCCCGGATCGTCCTTTTCGTCGTGTTTACCGGTCACCAACTCGATGGCATGCTTAAACCCTCTGCCCTGTATAAACTTAAATCGGACAGTGAGGTAAAGTCCCGTTCCAACCAGTATTATAATAGAAGGCATGCCCCAGAGGGCGTCAGCAATTTGTCGCGTGATGTAGGTGAACCAGTCTAACCAAGTGAAAAGGCGTTTAGTATTAGGAAGCCACTTCTTCAGCTGTTCTTTATTCTTTTCAGAAACAGGATTTCCCCTTAAGTCCAATACTTTAAGCCCTGTGAGCCTCTGTATCTCACTTGGAATATGGGAGATCTCATTGTCTTTAAGATTAAGTTCTTTGAGGTCAGTTAATTGCAATATCCTGGCAGGGAAGTCCTTGAGCTTTTGTCCTGCTAAATCAAGGGAAGTAGTCTGTTTAGTTTCATTCTTTGAGCCACAGGCTGACAGAAGAATAGCAATCAGTATAAACATTGTCAGGATAAGCTTTTTCATGTCACCTCTAAGATCAATAAACGATGGGATCATTGCATTTGCTGAATATATTAGAGAAGTCAAAAACTGTCAACTTAAAACCAGGATTATTTGCCAAAATAGAATATTTTGATAGATTTAGATGGATTAAGGAGAGTCCATTGAAAGCAGATTATATTAAACCATTCATTAAATCGGCCATCTATATCCTCAAAGCGGCCACTGGTCTGAAGGCCAGGAAAAAGAGGGTCTACTTCAACAAAGGGAAAATGAGTCTGGGAGGGACGGGCATCATTTTAGGGATTCACGGGGATATTCGCGGAACCGTAGCCTATGAGTTCTCCCGTGACATGACGATACAACTAGCAAGCCGGATGAATAAGAAGAGTCAGATTGTCCAGCATGATAGAGAGGCCTTTCTAAGGCTCTTGAAATCAACGGTTGGAGAACTTGGGAACTTAATATCGGGGCGGGCGATCACGGCCTTAATGGAAAATGGCTATGATTGCAAGATTACACCGCCAGAAGTATATACAGGTCAGGGAGTTCCTCTGATACACTCCACAAAGCAGACATTTGTTATCGAGCTTCAGAGCGAGTTAGGGGATTTTTATATCAACCTGGCAATCAGTCATATTAGACCTTGATCGTTGATTCACGCTCTGGCCCCACCGAAATATAGGGGATGGGGACATCGAGAAGCTTTTGAACTTCATGAATAAAGACTTTAGTCTTAGCAGGGAGTTCTGAAAAGCTTCTGATCTTCGCTATAGACGTTTTCCAACCTTCAAACTCCCTGAAAACAGGGGTGACTCTGGATAAATCAGTCCGTGAGAAGGAGATTTCATCCACTGGTTCACCATCTATCTCATAACCCGTACAGATTTTAACGGTGTCAAAGGAGTCGAGAACGTCTAATTTGGTGAGGAAAATGTCAGTGATTCCATTGATCATAATGGCATAGCGGGCTAAACCCACATCAAACCACCCACAACGTCTGGCTCGACCGGTGGTGGCCCCAACTTCGTTACCCTGTTCCTGAAGCTGAGTGCCATCATTATCCTTGAGTTCAGTGGGGAAATATCCCTCTCCCACCCTCGTGAGGTAGGGCTTCATAACCCCGTAAACACTTGTGATCTTGTTTGGGGGGATACCCGTCCCAGTACAAGCCCCTCCAGTAGTGGAATTGGAAGATGTGACATAGGGGTATGTCCCAAAGTCGATGTCTAACATGGTCCCTTGAGCCCCTTCACAGAGCACGTGTTCATTGCGTTTCAGGGCGGCATTCAGAAGGTAGGAGGTGTTTCTTTCAAGTGGTTTTAACTTTTCGGCATAGCCAGCGTAGGTTTCAAGGATTTCATTTAAGTCTAATGGAGGCTGATTGTAATAATTCTTAAGGAAAAAGTTCTTTTCGTCTAACAAGCCTTCCAGAATATCTTTAAAATCAGGGGATAGAAGGTCGATGAGACGGATACCGTTTCTTGATATTTTATCACTGTAGCATGGGCCAATGCCTCGACCAGTGGTTCCAATCTTCTTTCCTTTCAGACGCTGTTCCTTATAGACATCGAAGAGCTTGTGATAGGGCATGATAATGTGACAGTGACCTGATATAAACAGTCTATCCTGAACACTAATACCCATGTCGGCCAGGGAGTCCATTTCCTTGATTAACTGCTCTGGATCAAGGACAACCCCATTACCTATGGCGCAGACTTTATCTGGATGAAGGATCCCTGAGGGGATTAGATGAAAAACGAACTTCTCTTTATTGGTGACGACCGTATGGCCTGCGTTTGCTCCACCCTGATATCGGACAATATATTGGGCGTCTTCGCACAAGAAGTCAATGACCTTTGCTTTGCCTTCATCCCCCCACTGAGCACCCACTACGACTGTACATGACATACCATCACTCCTCTGAATAGCCATTCCTGCTGATTAAAACAAATATAGCTAATCTATTTAATAGACTCTTTTTATAGGCTTATTTAAGTTATTACCTTTTTTTAAGAAGGTCAAATAAAAAACAATAAAAATTGCTGATCTTTGTTCATTGTGTTATACTATTGATTAATGATGAGTCTATGGGCTGGGATTTCTAGCAATGAAAGGAATGACGAGATCTTTCTCATTAGAAAAATTAGCTTATATTTTATATCTAAAGTTGTTTAGCCGACTTATAAGTAAATAACCTTTTATTTTAAGGTAAATAAATTATAGGGAATTCAAAGTGACTAAAGACGAACGGTTAAAAGATTATTTAGACTTTAAGGTTTTGATTGACAAAAATAAAATGGACGACAAAGATGTCCACGAGATCAATCGAGATCTCCTCCAAATGATTGATAATAATATTAATGGAATCGTATCAGGTTTTTTGTTTTCAAGGTTTGAACAGAATGTGAGACAAGAAGTCGACCGCCGTAAAGAGCCCTATAGCTTTTTTGTTCACGATTTGGATATTGTTAAATCCCTCAGTGACCCTTCATTGGTCACAAAAATAAAAGATAAGATCCAGGAAAAAGTCCATGAACTGAATATAACCTGTCTCAATTTGAATGAGAACAGTATTGGCGAGGGGTTTATCTTTAAAGATGATATTCTGTTTGAGACTTACACCAACACCCGTCGTACCTATCTTTTCCATTATGACTTTGAGGATGCAGGAATCTATGGCGGGCTAAAGCATCTCTACAGAGAAGAACTTCTCCCAGCCCTCTCAAAACTTTACTTTAGATCAAGTGTGAATCGTCAGATCAATCCTGAGAGACTTCAAATCTGTTCTGAGGATAACTTTGACGACGAAAATGCCCTTCAAGAGATCTCATTTAATAATATCAGCAAGCTGGTGAATCGCTTTATCGATAGTGTGAAAGAAGGCCGAAAGATTATTATTGATGTGGAAATGGTATTATGCTATATGGTCAAAGCTGTTCAGGAAGGTCTCCGCTTATCGACAAATTATTCCATGGTGAGCTCAGAGGTTGAATTAACAGCTAAAGGTGCCGCTCCACTCATCCACCAAGAAGAAGACATTATCCGAAAAACAACTCTTGATATACTAAAAAACTCTGTCAAGCAGGATGACTATTTAGGCTTTTTTACTCAAAGTGACTACATCGCCTGGATAGGCAAGAAACATCCTAAAGTCCCGTTGGAAAGGGTTGTTGATATATTTAAGAGTGTGACCTGGCCAAAAGCACCCGCTGGAGTGACCCGTTTTACTGTTTCTGCCACGTCTGAACACAAGGAACTGATCTATTTTATCTCATTGGAACATGTTCCTCGTATCTTTCAAAATCTGGATAAAAAGAAGTTTAATCTCTCCTCTCATATTTCTCAAAGACACTTTCTGTTGTTTATAAAAAAGCTTATAAAAGGCTATAAGGCAGTAGATTATTCCAATAAAAAGATCGCGGGTATTTTGGATTGCTCAGAGCAAATGGTGGAATCAATGATCAAGGCGGCGGCAAAAGTAAGTTAATTCCTTTGGGAGGGCACTGGATGGGGAGTTATGATCCTATTTATGAGAATATCGATCAGTACTTTGAAAAGCAAAAGTTTGAAATATCTTTTTATGAATATCTAAAGATCATTGAGTCTGATCCCAGGGTTCACCTAAGGGATGGGCGGCAATTTGTTCGGGATGCCCTAAAGAGAGGGGGATACGAGGTCAAAGGCTTCGGGAACAGGAGCTATTTTCGCTCTCCAGCCTTTGATGACCCAGAGTTTCGTGTTGTTGAGCATCATAGGGAGCTGGATAGTCTGATCCGAGAAATTGATCGCATTGCCGATGGAGACATCAAAGATAATAAGATATTGGCTTTTTTCGGCCCCAATCAGATTGGCAAATCTACTACGTTTAATGCCATCGCCAAAGCCATAGCCCTTTACAGCGAAAAGATCGAGAACGGCTTTTTTGGAGTTCCCCTATTCATCCTGAATCGATCCATGAAATCTATGGGCTTTGGAAATGAGAATAAATCCCTTCAAGACAATGAGAAACATTCCATTAAAGTGACCTGCCCGGCAAAATGCCATCCACTATGGGTCTACCCAAGTGATGCCCGGCGTAAGCTCATCAAAAACTGGCTGAAAGACTGTCCTGACTTCAAAATCTCCCAATATGTTCTTGAAGGTCAGTTGTGTCGATCCTGTGAGGAAAATCTAAGGCTCAAGTTTGAAGAAAAGAAAGAGACCCATCCTCATGGAGATGG
>CAJXGR010000212.1 GCA_913053665.1 uncultured Spirochaetia bacterium | reverse complement strand
ATAGTCCTCCGGATCATGGCCTGCATAGAAGGTAAAAGTACCCCGACCGATCTGCCCATGAATGTACTTAACACGGTTTGTATGTACTGTTTCACCTAAAATAGTGATCCCAGCCTTTATATACCTTCTATAGAAAGCTGTTGTTTGTCCTAAAAAGCCTTTCACTACCGAAACATGGTTTTGGTTAAGCATAGTGGGGATTGGGTCGATCTTGGCCGAGAACTCAAAGAGCTGGAAGGTATCGGGGGTCTCAAGGCCCTCTTTTCGTATGTCCACATCAATGCTTGAATGTTCATACTTGTCATATTGCGTGTATAGGGTGAAGTTTTGGAAGGCAAAGGTTTTCTTGAAATCCAGCTTCTTTTGATAGTTGGTGTCAACTGGAGTGCCGTCAATGGGTTTCTCAATAATGTCTACCATATTATGGTTGATTTGTTCGATCATATTTCTATCGGATAAATATCCCGTATCGCTTCGTACACCGTTGGCTGAAAGGGCTATATCTATCGTATCCGTAGCGGAGCACATGGCGAATAGATAACCTCCTCCCTTCACGTAGGCCCTGATTTTCTCTGCTATAAACCCTTTGAACCCCTGTACGGACTTGAATCCTGCTTTCTCAGCCAACTTACGGGCAATGATCTTTTTCTTGATGTACCAATCGGCTCTTTGGTAGCCAAAAAACTTCCCATATTGGCCGGTAAAGTCCTCGTGATGGAGGTGGAGCCAGTCATATTTTGATAGATCCCCATTAAAAACCTGAGGGTCCCATATTTTGTCATACGGGATTTCCGCGTAGGCCATAACGAGGGTCACCGCATCATCCCAGGGTTCTTTGCCGGGAGGGGTGTAGACGGCGATTTTAGGCATTTTAAGAAGTTCAATCCGGCTCATGTTGCCTTGCTCAATAGTCTGATAGACTCTTTGGATGTCTTCTTTATTGACGACTTCATAGGTGACATTCATCAGGGAAGCTTTTTCCTTTATAATATCCTTGCCGGGAAGTAAGAAACTGCCTCCACGATAGTTTAGAAGCCATTCACCCTTGTCACCCAATGACAAAGCATAAATAACCAGGCCATAAGCCTTCAGATGGTTGCTCTGGCTTTTATCCATTGGGATAAGTATGTGGGTTACGGTAAAACTCTTGGTGCTTTCAGGGTATGTGACTGATATAAAGAGAATTAATATGGATAATAACAATCTCTTCCATTGTCGGGACCAGATCAAACTATTGTATTTATCGAGACATATTTGATGACCCTTCATCTATTTATATTCCATTTCAGGTATGCATTAATGAAGGGATCAAGTAAACGGCCTTCCAGAACGGCATGCCCGTCCCCCACTTCATGATTAGTCCTGTGATCCTTTACCATGATATAGGGCTGGAAAACGTAGGAACGGATTTGGCTGCCCCAGGAGATTTCCATCTTTTCCGCTTCATTTTTTTGGAGCTCTTCTTTCTTCTTTCGTTCATAATACTCATAGAGTCTTGCTTTTAAGACTTTCATGGCGTTGTCTTTATTTTTGTGTTGAGAACGGTCATTCTGGCATTGAACAACGACACCCGTTGGCTCATGAGTGATTCGGACGGCTGAGTCTGTTGTGTTGATGTGCTGACCCCCTGCTCCCTGAGCGCGATAGGTATCGATCCTTAAGTCGGAGGGGTTGATGTCCACTTCAATTTCGTCCTGAACTTCGGGGAACACGTAAACGGAGGCAAAGGATGTATGGCGACGTTTGTTTGAGTCAAAGGGAGAGATGCGTACCAGTCTATGAACCCCTGATTCAGCCTTTAGATAACCATAGGCATACTCGCCTTTTATGGATAGAGTGATGTTTTTAATACCCGCCTCTTCTCCCGGCAAATAATCTACAAGCTCCAGTTTGAAGTCTTTACTTTCAGCCCATCGCGTGTACATGCGTTGAAGCATACTCGCCCAGTCACAAGCCTCTGTACCCCCTGCTCCAGCATTAATCGTAAGGAAAGTATTATTGCGATCAACAGGGTCATTAAGCATAATACGAAACTCTAAATCCTTAAACTGCTTCTCAAGACCACTTATACCAGACTCAATCTCCGCATCCATGGATTCATCGTCTTCCATATTAGCTAAGTCCACTAATTCCTGAAAATCAGACACATCCTTTTTTAAGGTTTTCCAATCCTTAAGACTTTTTTTCAGTTGACTGAGTTCACCCGTCAGGGTATTTGCTTTTTCCCTGTCATCCCAAAATCCAGGTTGAGACATAATATTTTCGATTTCACTAATTCTTGTGTCCTTTGAGTCCAGGTCAAAGAGACCTCCAATGTTCAGAAATCTGTCGTTCTAATTTAACTAATTGCTCATTGGCTTGTTCAATCATATTTTCCTTCCCAAAAATGGATAAACACTTGCCAGGGATTAAGTGTATCATTTATTATTTCGTCTAATCAATTATTTAAAGAATAAGTTCACTTTTTCTTGATAAAATCCTGTTATGTGTTAAACTTCTAGGATAAGAACGTTCCAAGGAGATATTGATGGTTAAGATCGGTCTTTTCATTCTCAATCTTTTCGTGCTTTGCTTTATCCTGACACTCATTGCCTTTGCTGGCAAGGTCAATAAGTCGGACTGTACCTTCAAGGGGAAGAAGCTTTACGGGAAAGTTCAGGTGGTTACCAGTTTCCCGGATATCAAGGTTCAAGAGGTAAGCTCATTCCCTGATCTCAAGGTCAAAAAGGTGAGTTCCTTTCCTGACAAATGTGGTAAGTGGAAATTCGTCAAGTCATTCCCCGATTTTAAAGTTCAGTTTGTCACCTCTTTTCCAGATGTTAAAATACAATACGTATCCTCCTTTCCAGGAGTTCCATGATAAATGGATTTTCCCCCTTTGATTTTCTTAAACATTCTCTGGGCATGATTTTTTGCTCAGAGACGGACTTATATATTATCATTGACCATTAGAAGGATCATTTTCCTGAGAGTCAATCCAATCTTCAATAAAGTACTTATATCCCTGTTCCGCAAGAAATAACTGACGCTTATGAGCAAATTCCTCTTCGTTGGAATCCTTTGTGATTAATGAGTAAAAAAAGGAGGTTTTCTCTTTAGGCCGAAGAATACGTCCCAGGCGTTGGGCTTCTTCCTGCCTTGAGCCATAGGTCCCGGAAATCTGTATGGCGACCGAGGCGTCGGGCAGGTCGATCGCAAAATTGGCCACTTTGGAGACCACAAGAACACTCATCTCACCTAATCGGAAGGACTGATAGAGTTTTTCACGTTCTTTATTGTTCATTTTCCCTGTGATCAAGGGAAAGCCAAAGTGTTTAGCGACTGTATCCAGCTGATCAAGATACTGGCCAATGATTAATATCTGATCACTTATATGATGTTCTATTAAATGTTTAATCACATCTATTTTATTGATATTTGTAGAGGCAATCCGGAATTTGCTGCGATTTTGGGAGGTTATGTAGCTCATGCGATCATCTTTAGTCATAGGCACACGGATTTCGTGGCAAAGGGCTTCTGCGATAAAACCTTTTTTCTCTAATTCCTTCCATGGAACGTCGTATCGCTTGGGGCCAATCAATGAAAAAACTTCTCTTTCTTTTCCATCCTCTCTTATAAGGGTGGCAGTGAGTCCTAATCTCCTTTTGGACTGAATATCCGCTGTTATCCTGAAAACCGGGGCGGGTAGGAGATGAACTTCGTCGTATATAATTAATCCCCAATTGCGTTCATTGAACACGGAAAAATAGGGGTATTGGTCGTTATTTTTTCGCCGATGGATAACGATTTGATAGGTGGCCACTGTGACAGGTCTTATATCCTTTCGCTCACTGGTGAACTCACCGATCTCATCTTCCTGAATAGAGGTCTTGTCCAGGAGTTCGTGGATCCATTGATGGCAAGAGGCCACGTTGGTGGTCAGGATGAGGGTTGAACATTGCACTTTCTCTATCACAGCCATGCCAACCATAGTTTTCCCTGATCCACAAGGCAGTACAACGACACCATGCCCCCCCCTCTCGTCACCATTCTGATAGAAGATTTTAGCGGCTTCTGTCTGATACGGTCTCAGTTGAAAGGACTTCCCGTCCAATCCAACATCCCTTAAGCCCAGCTTAAAGGTCTCACCCACACTAAATCCCACCTGATCTTCTACAGGATAACCTAGATCGATCAGTTTTTGCTTGATCAGTCCTCGATCCATCAGGTCAATTAAAAAGGTCTTTGGGTCTATTTTCTCTTTTAGGATTTTGCTTAAACCTTTATGATTCTCAATTTCAGTAGCAATTAAGGGTTGACTCATTGTGAGACAAAGCTTTCCTTCATGATCACTTTTATTAAGTTTCACCCTGCCAAACTTTTCAATGGTATTCTCAATATTGGCCAAAACATTTTGGGGGATGTCAAACTTGGCATAGCGAGTGAGGATCTCAAAGATGTCATCTTTGGAAAGACCGGATGACGCCGCATTCCATAGGGATATAGGGGTGATCCGATAGGTGTGTATATGTTCAGGAGACTTAAGTAGTTCAGTAAATAGGGATAGTTTGTCTCTAATCTCTTCATAGCGATCATGATGGACTTCGAGGAAGAGTGTGAGATCACTTTGAACGATCAGAGGATTGTTTTGATCAGCCATGAACCTTCCAATACAAGGATTTTTAGTTTAAGAGGCAAATATACTAAGAGTGTCACGGGAAGTCAAAGAATCCAGAGCAATTTCATGTTTCTCTAACTTCTTATTATTATAGAGAATAAGGTCAGACAGAACGCTGGCCTGCTCTTCTTAAAATACTGGTAGAACAGACATTCTGTCTGTTCGCTTCCCAATTCAACTAAACAATTATCAGGAGAATGAAATTACCCTGTCAAAGAATCTGTTTAGGAACTCCTAGTCCATACAGAGGACAGATCTTTATGATCATTTGATTGATTCATTAAAAAATACTGGGGAAGACTTTTCTTTATCTATTTTTTATATTAATATTTAAGGGTTATCCATATGGGTTTCAATTTTAGAAATTATTTACCGATATTTCAGAAGAAGGTATATCAAAGTGGATCTTTTGAATCGAAATCTGGATAAAATAAGTGGTTAAAATAACTCAAAAGCCTGAATGGTTAAGAAAAAAGGTTTTCTATACTCCTACGAATCAAAATATCCGCAACTTGTTAAAAAGCCATGATATTAATACGGTTTGTGAAGAAGCCAGATGTCCCAATCTGAGTGAGTGTTACGATCATAAAACCGCTACGTTTCTGATCATGGGGGATATTTGCACGAGAAGTTGTCTTTATTGCTCGGTAGAAAGCACATCCCCGTCGGGAATTAAAGAATCACCTCTTGCCTTACCCGATCCTGATGAGCCTGATAGGATCGCTCAGGTTGTCCGCAATATGGGACTAGATTATGTAGTGATAACGTCTGTAGATAGAGATGACCTCTCCGATGGAGGGGCTGATCACTTTGCAAAAACCCTTAAAGCTATTCATTCCATTGATCCCAACATAAAAATAGAAGTTCTAACCCCTGACTTTAAGGGTGATTGGGATGCCATCACTCAAGTCTTACTGGAAAAGCCTGATGTATTCAATCATAACGTTGAGACTGTCGAGAGGGTTAATCCAATAGTCCGAAAGCAGGGGTCTTATCGTTTATCACTCAGTATTTTAGAAGGTCTTAAAAAGACCGATCCCAATAGGATCACCAAAACAGGCATTATGCTGGGTTTAGGGGAAAGAGATCATGAACTGAGACAGGCCTTCAAGGATTTAAGAGATGTTGCTTGCGATATATTGACTATGGGCCAGTATTTACAACCTACGCGACGTAATTATCCTGTTCAATCTTATATCCCTGAAGATCAATTCAATGCTTACAAAGAAGAGGCCTTAAGCCTAGGAATCCCTGTAGTACACTCATCTCCCTTTGTGCGTAGTTCATATAAGGCCTTTGAAAGCTATCATCAGGTGATGAAGCTCAGGAATTAGAGGATTAATGTAGTTCATGGATTGGTAGTGCAAA
>CAJXGR010000211.1 GCA_913053665.1 uncultured Spirochaetia bacterium | reverse complement strand
CTACTGCCCAGTTCCATATAAGGTTCCACTTGATGGCCGTGTTCCTTGAGCAATTTGTCGAATACCGAACGGGTGCCGGAGCCAATTTCACGAATCAAAAAGCGCTGTTGAGCGATCTCTTCGATGGTGATGTTCTTTCTATTCGCGAGCGGGTGATTGGGAGGGGCAACGATACCCAGTATATTATTAAGAAAGGGATGGGCCTCGAGTTGCTCATCTTCAGGGGCCTGGCCCATGACAACAAAATCAACGTCATTATTCATGAGTCGTTCGATGACACGCGCACGGTTGGTAAAGCTGAGTTTGGGCTCCACTTCAGGATAAAGCTGTAAAAAAGCCCCTAATAAATGAGGTAGAAAGTACTTGGCGGTACTCACTACAGCCACTTGGAGGTTGCCTTTGACGGTACCTTTTAGTTCTTCAATGGATGTGCCCAGTTTTCCGACACGTGCTAAAATATCCTGACTAGCGGAGTACATCGATTTTCCTGCAGCAGTGGTAAAAATCTGTTTTCCAACCTTTTCAAATAAAGGTAATCCCGTTTGCGTCTCAAGTCGCTTAATCTGAATAGAAACAGCAGGTTGGCTAATGCATAACTCTTCAGCAGCACGTGTATAGCTCCCCAGGCGGGTCACAGCTTCGAATAATTTCAGTTGTTGTAGTGTTAGATGCATGTGTTTATTTTAACATAAACATTTGTATATGGAATATATAATTAAAAATAATTATTATAAATGGTTAATTCAGTTTATATTCGCTAATCGCTGGTAACAGGCCTTAAACACTAAAAGGCGGTTGTTACGCATCGAAGATGTATTAGGTGATGACACTTGTTACTACATACAATCTGGATCTCGACAAAACGTATTATATAGATACCTAAAGAATTATATTGCTCTAGGAGGCAAAAATGGCTGATAAAGAAGTTAAAATTGGTGATTGGAGTGCGAATCCTGAATATGACAGTAAAGTGAGTCTGGAAGTCTCTCCCGATGAAATGAAGGCCTATGTTACTGTAACAGCCCCCATCCTTTCAGGACGAATATTGGAAATGGATGAGATCAATGAGATCCTTGAAGGGGGTGGGGTTGTTTTTGGGATCATGCAGGACAAGATGGAGAGTATCTTTGAAAAAGAATTGTATAACGTGCCTGTATTGGTGGCTGAAGGGAAATTACCCAAGTCTGGTTCTAATTCAAGGGTTGAGTATAAGTTCCATACGGACAAAACAGACTTTAAGTTTGAAGAAGATGAAACGGGAAGAATAGATTATAAAAACCTGGATATTGTACAGAACGTAGTGGCGGGTCAGGTCTTAGCCATAAAAACTCCTGCCAGTGAAGGAACGCCAGGACGTACTGTAACGAATAACCGTATTGAAGCCCATGATGGGGAAGATGTTCCCTTTGAGGCTGGGAAAAGCACGATACTCTCTGAAAACGGCCTTGAGATCATAGCCCAGATTGCTGGTCGAGCCCTTGTAGTAGGCGGAGTGGTTTCTGTCGATCCCATTTATGAAATCAGAGGCGACGTTGATCTGAACACAGGAAATATTATATTCCTGGGAACTGTTGTGGTGAAGGGGAATATCAATGACGGGTTTACAGTCAAGGCCGCTGGGAACATAGAAGTTAAAGGGTCGATCTTCAAAGCAGAGGTTGAATCGGACAATGAGATAATCGTTGGGCAGGGGATTATTGGGAAGGAAGGCGGGATGGTCAAAGCGGGAAGTAATGTATTCGCAAAGTTCGTTGAAAATGCCAATATAAAAGCCGGAAATGACGTGATCATAAAGGAAGAAATACTTCATAGCAAGGTGGATGGGGGAGGACGTGTTATTTGTCATGGTAAGAAAGGGATGGTCCTTGGTGGACGGGTGCGAGCGGGATACGAAATAAGTGCAAAATACCTTGGGTCCACAGCTTATACCGATACTTACCTCGAAGCCGGGGTGGATCCAAAGTATAAAGAAAAACTACTGAGCCTTGAAAAGGAAAGAGAAATTAGTGAAGAACAAATTACCAAGATTGCTGCTAATATTGGTACACTGATTCGAACCAAAGAAGCCGGTGGGCTGAGTGAGGACAAGGAGACAATGCTGAAGCGATTGGAAAGGGCGAAACGCGAGTTTGATCTCCAGTATTCCGAGATTCAAGAGGACATCGCTGAACTTAAGAATTACCTTGAAAACCTGGATACACAAGGGAAAATATCCGCGAAACTCAATGTATTTCCTGGAGTCGACTTAACGATCAAGAACGCCAATTTTGTTGTTAAAAATGACTTCAAGGGAGTCACGTTTATTAATGAAAATAACTTTATTAAACCTGTCCCATACCAACTCTTTGAGGGAGAGGAAGAAAGTAGAAGGTGATTAGGGGAGCTAAAAGCCATGACTGATGCAATACTTTTTATACTTATCATTATAAATCTGTCTTTAACCTTTGTGTTATTTATGAAATATAACAGTAAAGGAGATGGGAACGCTGAAGAAGTGGGTAAAGAAATGAATGATATGATTGTAAGGTTCAATAACGATGCCGAAAGAAACATTAAAATCCTGGAAGATAGAATAAGAACGGTAAAAGAATTGGAACATCGTGAAATATTGTCGTCAGCCCAGGCGAAACGAGACAATATTGTTGATCAAAAGCCGAATCAATTGCTTAACAAAGTCTTAGATAGGACAAAAGCACGAAATCATGGGCATGAATCAGTAAGCGAAAAAATAATAGAAAATAAACCTCCCCTTGAAAACCCTTTAATTATCAAGAACTCCCAAGCATCCAATTTAACTAAAAAATCCTATATCCAAAAGGCCTATAACACTCCAACCACACAGAAATCAAATCGCAAGCCCTCAGAGGAAATACATAAAAACCATCCAATCCCATCAGAAAATCATGAATATAGTCAACCGAAAGATAAAACCCATCAAATTGCTCGACTGATCGGTGAAGGGAAATCTTTTGAAGAGATAGCCAGTATTCTTGGCCTAAGTTTAGGAGAGATTCAATTATTCACAGCACTCCTCAAGAAAAAATTGGTAGGCTAAGCAAGTTTTTAAAGTAAATAACTATCTTTCCTGGTAAAGTGTTATTAACAGGATTAAAAGGCTATTTCCAAGGTTTATGAGAAAAAACGGGGAATAATGATTTGGAAAGGTGTTCTTTTAAATTAAGATTTCTATAAAATGACTTATCTAGAACTATTAAAATCACTAAAAACTATTGATATTTAATTCTATTGAAGAAAAGGGCAAAATAAATTAAGCTCAAGGGATGAACGGATGGAAAAGTTATTAGGGATAGATCTGGGAACAACGAATTCGGTGATAGCCATAGTAGAAAATGGAAAGGCGGTCGTGATACAGAACAAAAGAGGTGAACGCCTGACTCCATCGGTTGTAGGCTTTGACAAAAAAGGTGAAGTGTTGGTTGGAAGAGCGGCCAAGAATCAGGCGGTTCTGAACGCAGATAAAACTGTCATGTCCATTAAGCGTGATATGGGGCAGAATAAGTTGATTGAGATTGGGAACAAGAAGTACACCCCCCAGGAAATATCGGCCAGGATACTCTTAAAGCTTAAAAATGATGCTGAGGACTTTTATGGACAAGAAATAAAAAAAGCTGTGATTACCGTCCCTGCCTACTTCAACGATAATCAGAGACAGGCTACGAAAGAAGCTGGTCTCATAGCCGGGTTTGACGTTCTCAGGATTATTAACGAGCCCACAGCCGCTGCTCTGGCCTTTGGTATTGATCAAAATAAGGATCAAACGGTACTGATCTATGATTTGGGAGGAGGGACTTTTGATGTCTCAATCCTCGATATAGGAGATGGTGTTTTTGAAGTGAAGGCCACATCAGGGAATAATAGACTGGGTGGTGATGATTTTGATCAACAGCTTATAGACCTGGTCCTCAAAAGGTTTATGGAAAGCGAGGGCGTGGATCTCTCATCAGATGGGATGGCTTTGCAAAAGCTGAAAGAAGAAGTGGAGAAAGTCAAGATAGAATTGTCTCAAACAGACCAGGTGGAATTGAGTATCCCCTTTATCACAGCCACTGAAGAAGGGGCTAAACACCTAAATATGGACATTAAACGGAGTGATTTTGAAGACCTGATTGAAGAAATGATTGAAGAAACAATGAGTCTCACTGAGAAAACTCTTCATGATTCTGGTCTCTCCCATGAAGATATTGATGAAGTGATTCTGGTAGGGGGATCCACCCGTATTCCGTATGTACAGAGGCAAGTTAAAGAGCTTTTGGGTAAAGAGATCACGAAGGGTGTGAATCCCGATGAGTGTGTGGCAATGGGGGCGGCTATTCAGGCGTCCATACTAAACGGTGACAAGCATGGGATGGTTCTTGTGGATGTTACCCCTCTCTCAATGGGTATTGAGATCGAGGGGGGTATATTTGTTCCTGTTATAGAAAGGAATACCACGATTCCTGCGAAATCAAGCAAACTGTTTACCACCATAAGTGATTACCAGAAAAGTGTAGAAATCCATATCTATCAAGGAGAAAGGATACGCTGTGAAGACAATATCTCATTGGGAGAATTCCAATTGAGTGGGATTCGATCTGCACGGAAGGGTGATCCCAGGATTGAAGTCAATTTTGTCATCAATGCCGATGGAATCCTGCAAGTCAGTGCCAGAGACCTGGATACCGAGACCAATCAAGAAATCATCATCACGAATCCTGTCAATCTCTCCGAAGAACAGCTCTCAAAGATTATAGAAGAGTCTCAATATCATAATAAAAAAGAGTTAGAGGATTTGGAAATCAATAAAGTGAAGCAACAATTTCATGAAGAGTTCGATAAACTAAAGAGATATTATAAAAGCTATTTAGAGGAACTGGACCCATCCCTTAAAAAAGAAGGGGAAACTCTGATTAAATCTATCACAAAGGGTTCTGGAGCCAAAAGTCAAGAGGATTATGAAGCCTTGATTGATCAGATCGAGTTTTTGATGGGAGAAATCAAAGCCACCTGTGGTGATGGGAAAGAAGAAGTCGAGGTTTCCTGAAGTCATGATAAGTCAAGATGATTACTACAAAATATTAGGAGTCGCAGTTCAGGCCAACACTGATGATATAAAAAAGGCATATCGCAAGCTCATGCTGAAGTATCATCCTGATGTGGCTAGTGAGCCTTTAAAGGTGGATTACTTTGAACAGGTGGTCCGTGCGTACAAAGTCCTCAGTGATCATAAAAAAAGAGATGAGTACAATCAGAGCCATAGAATCCACTCAAATATTCATCAGACAAAAGGTTCAAAGCCTAAAACGGAAGTCAACCAATACTCAAAAACCGAGTCCAAGAGATTTGGTCACTTCAAGTTTAACTTATTTAATCGATCGAAAAGTAATGGACATGAGTCCAACGATGATTTCTTCAAAATCCCCAAGGAAATACGAAGTCTAAGCATTGATCGGCTGAAAGAGCAATTGTTACAAAGTTCCAATAAATATGTTCGCGCTGAAGCACTCAAAGCCATTGTGGTTCAATGGGGAAAGCAGGGCTACAAACTGATCACTCATGGGCTGGGGGATCAAAGTCGTGAGGTCAAGGAAGTAGCAGTCCGAGCCATTGGTAAACTCAAAATCAGACAAGGTTTAACCCCTCTCATAGAATTGTACCCCAAAAGCGGCCCGAATATGCGTAAAGTCATTATCCGTTCTATTGCCAGTTTAGAGATCGCTAAAAGTAATGAATGGCTTGTGAAGTCTTGTTACGACAGCAATGATTATGTCCGACTGGAAGCAGTAAAGACTCTCAAGAAATATAAGTTATACTCCTACCTTCCTAAAATCAAAGGACTGGCCCACGATCGCAATCCGGAAATCAATGAATTGGTTAAAGGTATGTTAAAGACTCAGGGTCTCCTTTAACAACGGATGGGTTTAATATCCCATACTCGTCCAAAATTGGCTTGGGACATGATAAAAAGGCAATTGGCTAACAATCTACGGTGAGACGGGAGAAAGAAAAGGAAACTCTCAGCTCAACCCTTT
>CAJXGR010000210.1 GCA_913053665.1 uncultured Spirochaetia bacterium | reverse complement strand
ATCACACGTCTTTGCTCCAATTACATTGACAATGTGAAGGCCTACACACAGAATGAGAAGGTAAAGAATAAATATACCGGAGAGGATGAGGAGCCCAATGAACGTCTGATGCGGAGTATTGAAGAAAAGATCGATATACCCGAAAGCCGTAAAGATGACTTCAGAAGAGAGATTATGAACTACATTGGGGCATTGGCTGTTGAGGGTAAAACCTTTAACTATAAGACCAATGAGCGATTACAAAAAGCTCTGGAACTCAAACTCTTTGAGGATCAGAAGGACACGATAAAGTTGACGTCATTGGTGTCTCGTGTGGTGGATAAAGAGACTCAAGAGAAGATAGATGTTGTGAAAAAGCGTCTCATAGAGAATTATGGTTACTGCGAAGTCTGTGCTACCGATGTATTGAACTTTGTAGCGAGTATCTTTGCCCGAGGCGATATTCAGCAGCAATGATAGAACACGCTTTTTGGAAATGTCAGGGTAGGGGCGACCCGGCGGGTCGCCCCTACCCTGACTGTTGGCAGATAAAAAATCCTGGTCTCAGGCGACAAGCTAAGTCATTGAAGGATAAGGATTCAATTCATGGGATTAAAAATAGAACAAGACTACAACCGATTTAAGAACATCGTTAAAGGCAAAATACGTAAAGAGTTAAAGGAATACATCAGCCGTAGCGAAATGTTTGGAAAACAGGGGAAGGATATTGTAAGCATCCCCGTTCCACAGATTGATCTTCCCCATTTCAAGTTTGATCACAATGAACAAAAGGGTGTGGGACAGGGCGAAGGTGAGGAAGGTGATGTCATTGGTCAGGCTGACGGACAGGGAGAGGGGTCTGGAAAAGCAGGGGACTCTCCGGGTGATCATATTATGGAAGTAGAAGTTTCCCTGGATGAGTTGGCTGAGATGTTGGGTGAAGAACTTCAACTCCCTAAAATCGAACCTAAAGGCCGAAAGAATATCACCAACCTCAAAGATCGTTATACCAGCGTGCGAAACGTGGGGCCTGAGTCCTTAAGGAACTTCAAGAGAACCTTCCAGCAAGCCCTAAAACGTCAAATCGCCAGTGGAACCTATAATAAGGCGAATCCTATCGTCATCCCTGAACGTCGTGATAAACGATATAAATCCTGGAAAACCACCAAAAAACCTGAAGCCAGTGCTGTGATCATCTACATGATGGACGTTTCAGGCTCTATGACAGAACATCAAAAGGAGATCGTTCGTATCGAGTCTTTTTGGATCGACACATGGCTACGATCTCAGTATAAAGAGATTGACTCACGCTATATCATACACGATGCCGAAGCAAGAGAGGTCGATAGAGAGACCTTTTATCATACCCGTGAAAGTGGGGGAACCAGAATATCCAGTGCCTATCGGGTTTGTCTTAATATTATTAATGAACATTATCCCTTTGAAGAATGGAACGTTTACCCCTTTCACTTCTCTGACGGCGACAACTGGAGTCGAGACGATGATCAAAATTGTATACGCCTTCTCGAAGAAGAGCTTCTGAAGAGGTGCAACATGTTTTGCTATGGCCAAGTGGAAGGCATATACGGTGTTGGGAACTTCAAACAGGTCCTGGATGAGAGTTTTTCTATTGAACAGAACTTGATCACCAGCGAGATAGAGGATAAAGAAGGAATCTATGAGTCCATCAAGGATTTCCTGGGGAAGGGCAAATGAATCTAACTACTGAACTGGATGAAATGAGAACAGGAATCAGACAGGTCGCTCTGGATTATAAGTTGGACTTTTTCCCCACCATGTTTGAGCTGGTGGATTATAATCGGATGAACGAGATCGCCAGCTTTGGAGGCTTTCCTACCCGCTATCCCCACTGGAAGTTTGGTATGGAATACGAACAGCTCTCCAAAGGCTATGCCTATGGCCTCCAAAAGATCTATGAGATGGTGATTAACAACGATCCCTGCTACGCTTATCTCATGGAATCCAATGAGATGGTCGATCAGAAACTTGTGATGGCTCATGTTTATGGTCACAGCGACTTCTTTAAGAATAACTACTGGTTTGCCATGACGGACCGTAAGGCGATGGATACCATGGCGAATCACGGCAGTCGCATACGGGGATACATCAAAAAGTACGGCTTCGATACAGTAGAGGCCTTCCTGGACGTATGTCTGACCATTGAGAACCTGATTGATCCATACTCTCCCTTCATTAAACGTCCAGTATCCTCGAAAGATACCGATGATAAACCTGACAAACCTGTCAAGAAAATAGAAAGCAAGAAATATATGGATAGTTTCATTAATCCAGAGGCCTTTTTAGAGGATCAAAAGAAAAAAAACGAGGACGCCAAAGAAACGGAGAAAAGAATACCTGAGCATCCCGAAAAAGATGTCTTACTCTTTCTTTTGGAGTATGCCCCCCTGGAAAAGTGGCAGCAGAACATCTTATCCATCATCCGGGATGAGAGCTATTACTTTGCCCCTCAAGCCCAAACAAAGATCATGAATGAAGGCTGGGCCTCCTACTGGCATTCAAAGATCATGACATCCAAGTGCCTTACGGACAGCGAAGTGGTGGATTATGCCGATCACCATAGTGGGACCATGGGGGTTTCGCCGGGTCATATGAATCCCTATAAGCTTGGGATAGAGCTTTTCAAGGATATTGAGGATCGTTGGAATAAGGGGAAATTCGGTAAGGATTACGACGACTGTGATCAGACCAATGAGTTAGCCCAATGGGATAAAAACCTGGGTCTAGGCCGTGAGAAGATCTTTGAAGTGCGAAAGATTCACAATGATATCACTTTTATTGATACCTTCCTGACAAAAGAGTTTGTGTCTAATCAGAAGATGTTTACCTTTGGTTTGGATAAAAGTAGCGGAAATTATGTGATTCAAGACAGGGAATTCAAGAAGATTAAAGACACCTTATTGTTTAATCTTACAAATATTGGCCAACCTTTTATTTATGTTTTGGATGGTAATTATAAAAATCGTGGGGAGTTATACTTAAAACATCGGTTTGAAGGCCTTTCGTTAGAGAAAAAATATGCCAGAGACACCCTGAAGAGTGTTTGTAATTTATGGGGGCGTCCTGTGAACCTTGAAACGGTAGAAGAAAACAAGGATATATTGATTTCCTTTGATGGAAGCGATTATAAAGAAGTATTCATGGGCCTTAGAAAGTAATTATACCTATCAAACAACCGATAAACCTTATAGGAGGTGTTCTATGATTGGTGAAAAGATAATTGAAAGCATACGCAGTCGAGTGCCAGGGAAACAAAACGTATCCAGCGGGTGGGAAGGCATAGACTACCTTGTTCGTGTGGAGGATTTTGATCGATACAGTGTGGTTCTATCAGAACTGGGTTTAATGAGCACAAAAGGTGAGGGGATCACTGATTTTGAAACCTTTAAACGTCAGGCCCATGACCTTGAAGATCGATTAGCTTATTTCACTGAAAGGCCCAGGCTTTTGGAATTGGATCACAAGGAATTGATTTCTCTATACAGGAGTGATCCGCCAAAAAGGGACAATGGAGTGATCGAATACTACGAGATTCTTTACAGTCAGGGGAAGAAGATTAACTTTTTCAGGGTGGCCAACACGAAAGGAAAAAAAGAAGTGATTCATATGGTCCATCCAGATCATTTGCTAGCGAGGCTCATCAATGACTTTTCTGAAGCTCTCCACTTCTAGGGGCGGGTTTGAAACCCACTCCTAGAAGCGACAGTGTATAGGGGATTGCCCCTGCAAATGCCGGTTCATTCAAGATTCTTCAATATCCCTACTTGATCGATGGCAGAGAACTTCACAACAGAGACTCCCCATGTGAGCCCAGCTCCGAATCCTACCATAGCGATTGTGGAAGGGATTTTCACTTTATTCTTCTTGAGAGCGTTGACCAATATGATGGGTATAGAAGCGTCTGAGGTGTTCCCATAGTTTTGAAGCTCCGCGATCAGTTGATCCTCTCTAAGTTTCAGCTTTCCACCAATGGCTTTGACTATCCTGATGTTTGCTTGATGCGGGAATCCAACTCATCGATAGAGAGATCGGCTTTCTTAAGAGAATCCAATATAGCTTGTGGAACAACTTTTATGGAGAACTTGTAGATTTCTCACCCGTTCATCCGGCTCATTCCTTGTATTGGTTTCTGTGCCTGGAGGATTTTTCCCGTTCAAGGGAATACTGAGATCCGAAGCTTTCCTACCATCCGAGTGGATATCAATAGTATAGATCTCGTTGTCCCCATCTGCTCGCTCCAGAACCATGGCTTCAGCACCAGCACCAAAGAGAATTCAGGTATTTCGATCCTGCCAGTTCATAGCACGGGAGTGGATGTCACAGCTTAAAACCAAGACTTTACGATAGATTCCATTGAATAGAAGGGAATGAGCGACTTGCATAGCGTAGATAAAGCCGCTGTAGGAGGTTACCACATTGAAAGCCACGGCGTTGCTTGCTTCAATAGACCCTTGCACTTAACAGGCTGTGGATGGCTAGAGTTAATCAGAGATAGACATGGCAGATATGATGATATCCAGGTCAGACCTTTTGAGGCCAGCATAAGCTATGGCTCTATTAGCGGTCTGAACAGATAGTGAGGTGGTTTCTTCTCTCCATTCGCCACATGGCACTGTTTAACCCCTGTTCTGGACGTGGTCTATTCGTTGTTCATGTCTGCAATACTGTATAGATCATGATTCGTAATGACATACCCTAGAATGGCAATACTTATTCCAGTAATTTTTACGGACTATCCTTAGGAAGGCGAGTCGTTTTCATGTATGGGGTTTATTGAAGGCAGACATGGAATATAGCTTGATGTGTATCGTGCATAACCTGGTCAAAATCATAAAATACAGTAATTTAGACCCATTAAAAGCCTGGGCTTAAAAGACTTCGGAAAACTCCTGATCTCTACACTGTATAGAAATCAGGAGTTCTCCGAAATCGAGGGTTAAAAGTAAAATAGACTGGTTTAATAAGCATAAAGACTCTCTAAAAGGACAAGGAAACTTGGGAAAAAATCAGAAAGGGCGATTGAAGGGCTAAAAATCATTGAATTCAACAGTTTCCCACGTGTTCGCCATTCCATCACCCATCAGTCCTATATCCGGATGAAGATTTTCTAAAATGCCCATTGACATTCCTACTATTTTTTACTATGTTTGCAAAGAATCCTATCATCTCTTACAGAGGCAACCTATGAAACGTATGTTTATTGTGATTTTAATGATTCTCCCTTTAACAAGTTATGCTAAAAAAACCATAAGTTTTAAAGCCCTGGACGGCCTTGAGGTCACGGGCGATTTGTATCTCAAAGACACGAGCAAATTTATAGTGGCTTGTCATATGGCGGGAGCGAGTCGTGGTGAATATAAGAATACGGCAAAATGGCTGAACAGATTGGGTTACAGTGTTTTAGCCATCGATCAACGGTCAGGACGAAAAATCAATGGAGTGGTTAATGAGACAGCCAAACGGGCTAAAGCCAAGGGTTTTAAAACAAGATACAAGGATGTTGGGAAGGATATTCTTGGAGCCATCCGATACGTGAAAAAGCGTTATGATCCGGAATTCCTTGTTCTTATGGGAAGTTCTTATTCCGCTGATTGGGCCTTGATTATAGCCGCTGGTGATTATGGCATTGACGCGGCAGTGTCTTACTCACCCGGGAATTATTTCAAGAAGGTTGAACCGGTATCGGGTGACATTGAGATTCCAGTCTATATCACGGCCGCGGCCAATGAAATTGAGAAACGAAAGAAAGCTTCTTTTGTAAAGAATATATCCTCAGAGTATTTAGTCTTGTTTGATCCAGAGAGTGGCGGGAAACATGGCTCCAGGTCTATCCAAAGGGGTACCAAAGGGTATAAGAACTATCGCAAAAGCTTAAAAGACTTTCTGGAAGAGGCCCAGCAAGGTGAGTAAGTGGGTATTCCAATCCTAGAACTGTTCAACCCGCAAGGTCAAATAGGGCTTAGTGTTCCTTCTATTTCTGACAAGCTTTATAAAGAGCTTGTATCGGGTGGGTTGCTTGCTGAAGGTGATGTAATAC
>CAJXGR010000209.1 GCA_913053665.1 uncultured Spirochaetia bacterium | reverse complement strand
CATTTTCCATAGATATACTGGTCCCAAGCGGACTTTGTATTTGCTCTATAATCTTCTTGGTAGAAATATCTGCCGAGTTTTTACCATTTATATCTTTCCAACTTTGGTGATCTATATCATAGACTGCAACATATGGAATCGAAAACTTGTTTAACAGTTTAATATATGTTGGTATAGTATCTTTGCTACCACAATCTATAGTTGTATAATCATGTTTAAATACATCAAGTTTTTTGGCAAGATAAGGTATGATTGTTTTATCTGTTGGCCCTTCAAGTAAAAGAACTTTTTTTGCAAAGAATAATTCTCCTCTATCCGGATTTATCCAATATGAAAGGTTGAAATCTTTTTTCTTATCACCATCAAATAGTTCTTCTTGGCATTGACAGACTACAGTTCCAGTTTCTAGCTCATCTTTTTTTACAATACATATTGATTTATACCATTTCAAGGCTATAAATGAACTGGAATGAGTACAAAGCATAACTTGATTACCAGAACGTGAAAGCTCTACTAAAGAATTAAATAAAGAACGTTGTGCTTGAGGGTGAAGATAAATTTCAGGTTCTTCAAGAATAAAATATGTTGAATTAGATGCTTTTCGGGATGATTGTTTTTGGTTCTCATCTATATTCTCTCGTTCTTCTCGTAGAGTATCAGAGATTACATTTATAAGTGCATATGTTAACGCTCTCTGAAGTCCATGTCCTTTTCTATGAATATCAGTTTTAACTCCGTCATTAACCCACACTTGAGTATTTGCTCTGAACACTTCGTCAATATTTGGTGCAAGTATTTCCACATCAATCTGAGCCCCCCATTTCTCTAACTGAGTGCTAAGCCTCTGTTCAAACTTGGTTAACTCTTCAGGCCTCTGATTGTTTAACTCCCCATTTTCGTCATATTTATTTAATAATCCGAATAATGATGACAGCTTTTCTTTTGTAGTATTCCAATCTGGATTTTCAACTGACATTTTTTCAATAACATTAGAGTATAGTTTGCTAAAAGTGCTTGTTCCCTTAGCTAAAAAGTCTTCAGAGGCATTTTTGACTGCCTGCATAAAATAGACTTGGCCAAATATACCCTGTGCGACGGTCTTAAGTCCTAAAAAGTGAGTCGATTCAAGCATATAGGAAAAATTAAGGCTATTTCTATTCTTTTCAATATATTGTTTCTGGGCATTTGTAATAGCCTCTTTGCTGATCTTTCCTTTTCCTGGTAGGTCTTCATAAAACTCAAGAGTTTCAGCAGTTGCTCGTTTTGTATAGACTCCAGCATTTTCTTCTTTTAGCCATTCTTGTTCAGGCATTTGCAAGTAACCATGATATTCAAAATTACCTGCTAAATAGGCAGTTTTTCTAACTTTTATTTCCTTACTGACCGTTAGATATTTTTCAAACGTAATTTTATCACGGTCATCTAAATCACTAAATGTAATTTCTACAAATAATTCATCTGACCCGTGATGGAAATCCAAATCTTCGTGTTTTATTTCTCCAAAGAAAAATAGGATAGAAGTTAGAATATTTGACTTTCCATGATTATTCTGTCCTATAAAAATCATGAGGTCTTCAAAAGTTATCTTCACTGATTTAATTGATCTCCAATTTGAGATTAGGATTTCTTTAATTTTCATTTTCTTTCCATAAGAAATTAGCAGTTTAATCTGCTATTCACAGAAAATATTATTGTAGACCGATAATATTGATTTTATTCAATCATAATTATCGAATACAAGCTATTCATTCAGGGGTTCAATTAAATTAATTACAAAAAATATTGCTTTAAATATGTATTTTATATTACATGATTCAGTCTAATCTTTCAGAGGTTCAAAGATCTCTCCATATAGTTCTGAAGAGAGATCAACCAGCCCTGTTGCTCCATCATGAAAGGTTCGGCTTACATTTGTAATCACCAAGATATTTGGCCTCCGTTATACCCATCTTTTCTCCTATCATATTATGAGAATTTCGGCATATTAAATATACATAATTTGATAGCTAATATCAATGTATATAACACTCTAAACAATGAGCTTTATGTTTTTCAGCTATAGAAAACAGATTACTTTAAAACCTTTCAGTCTTTCACAATGACACAAGCAGAAGCAGTTATTTATGAAACTGTCTCTTGGACTTTTCAGTCTTCATCTCGCAGTTCACTGAGGTCCAACTCAAAGTTGGCTAGGACATCTTCACCAGAGAGCTTTTCGTCAAAGGATAATATTTCTTCTATATCTTTATTGGGTCGATAAATATAAGCTTTTTCCTCAAGAGGATCAATGAGCCAGGCAAGGCGGCAACCATTATCCATCCACTCTTCCATTTTGTCTTTCAGCCTGTTTAGAGAATCACTTTCTGATCTAAGTTCACCTACAAAATCAGGACAAACTGGCAGAAACTTCTTGCGTTTTAGTAATGGAATGGCTTTCCAGCGATCTATTTTGATGAAGGACACATCAGGAGATCGCATAGCACCACTTGGAAGAATAAAACCTCCATTGGGACTTAATACTTTCCCCAGTTTATATTTTTTATTCCAATGAAAAACGAAATATGTTAAAATACTTTCTCGAACACCACCTTCTCCACCAACAGGTAACATAAGTATTATCTCCCCCTCCCTGGTCCTTTCTATCCGAATCTCACTATTTTGAATACATAAATCGAATAACTTATCATTGTCTTGAAAATCAATAATCCCACGAAAATCCAATACAATGGCTTCTGTTTCTTGAATAACCTGTACTTTTTCTTTGATCATAATAATTAAGGTACTATTGAAATCTTATAGAGTCAAGGGATGATTCATTTTTAGTTGTTGATCCATTCAATGCAACGATACCATCAACAATTCCTTGTAGACCATCTCTGGTGGCTGTCCCCATTGATCTTTTTGCCAGAGGACCTATTCAGACTGAAAGCCATTATTGTTTATATATTCTTTCTTTCCGGTTTTCAGATTTATTTTACTAATTCTCCACTTAGTCCAATGATCAATATCATCATCATCTGCGCTTAGATCAGCTTCTATATAAAAACAATGACTGTTTTGGCAAATGACATTAGCATGAGTATATATCATATTCCCTTTTTGTAGCGTAACATGGCTTTTATAGTATTTATTGATTAGAGATTGAATCAATATGGACTGGTCAATAGTGTCTGTTTCAACATCATGTAGTTTAGGGCTTATACTATAAAACTCTACTGAAGAGCATTTTCTGACATCATATAGGTATACTTTCTTTGTAATAATAGCAATATTGTAATCCATAACCAATGGGAAATAAAAGTCTGAAGTCTGACATCCTTTTTCTGAACTAAGTATCCCTTGTTCCAATTTCGTTTCAAGAATCTTGACTCTATCCGACGAATCTTCTTTTATGGAATAAAGTCGATCTAACTTGTGTGAAACCAGTAAAATATCTTGAAAAAAAAGAGTAACAGGAATATTTACTGTCTTCTTCCCATAAGATACTTTTAATCCTTTCTCAAGGAAGTGTATTTCATTGTAATTTGTTGCACGCATCAATAGATAACTTTTCCTTAATTCCCAGTCTATAGCAATTTTATACCATGATTTCCCATGATCATTGAGTATTGTAACAGAAAGTACGACTATTCCATCAATTACGGCATTAATTCTTAGATCAATTATTGTCTTCTGAAATAGACTACTTAAGTTTATGGTTTTCTTACCTTCTGCTAATAGTTTAACCGATATTAAGGGTCTATTACTAAAGTCATCAAGCCTTTGCCTATTGTCAGTTTTACATTTGAATAGAAATGAATTAACTATGATAAACATAAGCACTATCAAGAAATAGCTTTTCATACAATAATATTCTCCAATTCATTATACTTCTTCAATAGAACAATCTATTTCTCTGAAACAACGATTTGACCTCCCGGTGTGGCACCCTGAACCTTCAAATCGTACATGGACTTGGCGTAGATGGGAGGGATGATGAATGTTCCCTTATTGACAGCCCGTATACGGTATCTAATCTCTTGATTAGAACGACTCAGAGTACCGAAGAGAAGAACGCGATCTTCACGAGCCTCTACAAACTCAGGTCTCCACGTCGATCCTGTTCTTCCCCTTTGGATCTCAGCTGTTTGATCCACTAATTCAAAGCCTCCAGGAAGCAAGTCGATGATCACCATGTTATCACGACTCACACCCCCCAGTGACCTCGCTCTCACACGGACTTCAATCTCCTCTCCCAATTTCACCGACTGGATGGATTTACCTTTAAGATTCACATACTCCCTGAAAACCTCAACTCCTTTCTTAATCACCTTCTTAGGCCCCTTAAGATCAAATCCGCTCTGTGTCAACTGGTAGAATAGATGATGGGTGCTTCGATTATCGATTTGAAGAGCCGTGGCTTTTTCGGAAAACACTGCATCAGAAACAAGACCGGGAGACAGGGATAGTTTGTTCTTTGATTTACTCAATATTTCCTTGACCGTTACATTCTCACGCACTGGTGTATCCGAGACCTTGGCAAAGGCATCCAACGCCAGGATGAGATAAGCCGAGTTAATCGTATTATAGTCTCCATCTATGAGTGGTTGGAGCAATGATTGAACATCCCCAGCCGATACACTTTCTGAACGATCGGGGAAATGACGGAATAAAATATAGTAGTACTGAGCGTTTCGTACAACAGAACTGGAATAGGGATCCTCCACAGGTTTTGAATAACCTGCCAATTTGTATTTCCGGATCATCGACCCGCCGCGACTTTGTCCCATCATCTGATAGCTTGCTGCAAGGTAAACGGTCAACAGGTCTGTGCTCCTTCGATCCTTCCTTGAGTCCCATTCATCATAAAGAGTATCGATGTATTGGGTGGTGATCACAGTGTTTCGGGTTAAAACATAAATGGCGTAAGCCTGAATATCTTTTTCAGCCCCTGTTTCACCTCCCGCCAGTTTTTTCAAATACTCCAATCCCCGTTTCATCATCTCTTTCGGAACAGGATAACCGCTTTCCTGAGCCTCCGTCAGGAAATGCATAGCGTAGACCACCTGAAAGTCCGATACATGGGAATTGGCGGCCCAAAAGCCAAAGGCCCCTTCAGCATTCTGTCTCACCCGCAGGATACGGATAGTCCTTTGGATGATCCCCTCCACCTTACGGTCACTAAAACCGAAGGCAGGGCGTTTCTTTAGTATGAGAGCAGGAAAAGCACGACTCACAATCTGTTCCGTGCATCCATAGGGATAACTATCAAGATATCGTACAAGCCCTTGAGCCACCCCTACAGGGAGATAGGACATAGAGGCTTTTAGTGTTCTGAAATGGGGATACAGCTTACGGGTAATAGGTATCTCTTTTGTATCCTTCTTTATAAAACCACTGTTTACTGTTACCCTGTATGGTACAGGTGGACGAATACTTAATGAGATGTCCGTTCTGGTCACCTTATCACCGATAGACGCCTTAAAGGTGAGAGTAGCGTTCCCCGGCTTTTCTTTAGCCTTTATTTTAAGGGTCAAAGACTTGTCCTGATTCTCCGGGATAGTTAAGGTCTGTACAGCAGGTGTCATGAGCTGAAGGCTCTTTGAAGAACCTACTTCAATACGGACCTTAGCCTTTTTTCCTGAACCTTTAACATTATTATAAACGCTGACACTCACTTCAAATTGGTCTTTAGGGGCCACGAACATGGGAACATTGGGACTGAAAACGAAATCACCCCGTATAAATGCCTTTCTCTCTGCTGAGCCAAGGGAGTCGGGGGAGACCACAACAGCCATCACCCTTAAGGTTCCGTTGAAGTAGTCTGGCACGTTATATTGGATCTCCTGCTGTTTAGAAGTGGCGTCTATAACACCCGACCAATAGGCCACAGCTTTGTGTCGCTTTCTCTTAAAGGGATTGAGGTTCTTATTCAAGGCAAACTTATAGTCATCCCCTCCCTCAGAGGATAGACGTTGAGTCAGAGAGTATTCTGGTAGAAGGAGGTCTAATATTTGCCTTGTATCCACCTCCAACGCACGCTTTTGATAAAAGTGATTCAACGGTTCAGGCTTCTTGTAGTGTGTGAGTTGGAGAATCCCTTCATCCACGGCGAATACAATGATCCTGCCAGGTTTCTCGGTCTTGAAGCGTATGGGAAAAGCTT
>CAJXGR010000208.1 GCA_913053665.1 uncultured Spirochaetia bacterium | reverse complement strand
AAGCTAAATAGATTATCTTCACCAAGAAATAAAAAGTATAGAAAAGGTATAATCAGTATGAATCGTGATATGGTCAACAAGTTAGCACATGTTATCCGTTTCATTGGATGATACCGTAATAGATCAATCTGTATTTGACTAACATTATTTAAGCTGGCCCTCCAAAGAGGTCATATTCGGATCTTTTAATGATTTTAACAGGAATATATTGACCTATTCCTACAGGCTCCAGGGATGATATAACAATATTCCCGTCGATTTCAGGAGCCTCAAACTGACTTCGACCTATATAATAAGCCGGATTTTCATCATCTTCAGGAATCACTTCTTCAATCAAGACGTCACATACTGACCCCACCCTATCTTCTAACAGGTCATAAGATATTTGTGCCTGAAGCTCCATCACTTGTTCTAGCCTTTGCTTTTTAATCTCAGGATCCACGTGCTGGTCCAGGTAAAAGCTTTTTGTACTCTCTTCAGGGGAGTATTCAAAGGCACCCAGATGATTCCATTTAATGTCTTTCATATTAGACAAAAGGGTTTGAAATCTCTCTTCAGTTTCTCCCGGAAAGCCGACGATTAATGTGGTTCTAAGGGCTACACGATCTATTTCCATTCTAATCTTTTCAATGAGTTCCTGATAGCTTTCTATCGATCCGGATCGATTCATTCTTTTCAGCATGGTATTCTCCAGGTGTTGCACTGGAATATCGAAGTATTTAGCTATTTTTTCTTCGTTCTTGATCACTCGAATTAATTCGTCATCCACCAGAGAGGGATACAGATAAAGTAACCGGATCCATTTCACCTTCTTGATCTTGACCAGTTCACGCAAAAGAGCAGACAGGTTTTCTCCACTCAAGTCGAAGCCATAGCTTGACAAGTCCTGACCCACTAAAGTGATCTCTGTGACTCCCCTGTCCACCATCTTTTTACTTTCATCCACCAAATCCTCTATGGAACGGCTTTTTAACTTTCCCTTGAATTGAGGGATGGTACAAAACGAACATTTATGATTACATCCTTCAGAAATCTTTAGATAATTACTCCACGTATTTTGTAGAAAACGTCGATCATAATGATCTTCCAGTGTACTATCGATTTGAAGCAATTGCAGAAGATTCTCACGCTCTCCGGTCTTACAAAACAAATCAACTTCGTGAAGCTCTTCCGCCAACTCCCTGCCATGAGATTCTACTAAACAACCTGATACAACTAATTTATCGCAATCACCCGATTTCTTATACTCAGCCAGGCCAAGGATTGTTTCAATGGATTCCTGACGGCTGGCCTGGAGGAATCCGCAGGTATTGACTATTATGGTATTTGCTTCCTCTGGATTTTGGGTGACAGATACATTGCCAAGGTCACCCATCAGCTTCTCAGATTCTACCCAGTTTTTAGGACAGCCTAAGGTTTCAATATACACTTTTTTCATAATCTCTAAATATAACTAAAAGTAAAGGGAATCGTATTGTGTTTATCAAATAAAATGATGGTAACCTCCATGAGATACTTAAAAAATATCCATATCCTGTGATTTCTGGCATAGATATTGATTGTAATAATGATAGAAGGAATCATTTATTATTAGGAGATGAATATGAAAACTCTTGATAGACAGCTTGAAAAAAAGTACTTTGAAGATGGTCAGCTATGGGTTGAAATACCTCATCAAGACGGTTTAATCCATGGTATTATGAAAGAATATTATAACGATGGTCACATTCATAACATCATTCCATTTCGCGATGGGTCACCCAATGGTTTAGCCAAATCCTATTCTAATAATGGCCGTCTGAAGCATCAAGTGTATTGGGAGGGTGGAAAAATAGTGAACACTTCTCTTGTAGCCTGATAAAAGGCTTGTTATCTAAAGAATGTGTGTAATAGATGACACAGTTTCCACTATTTTCCACACACTTTTGCCAATTCTCATCCCTTCGTCAAGGTGGCAAGGATTATCAGGATTTGGTTTTTTTCACCATCTCAATAAATTGATCAAATAAATAGGATGAATCATGGGGTCCAGGAGAACTCTCCGGATGATACTGAACTGAAAAAACAGGTAAGTTTTTATGGCGTATCCCTTCCACCGTCTGATCGTTTAAATTGATATGGCTTACCCCAATGTCACTCGGCAATGAACTTTGATCCACTACAAATCCATGATTTTGTGACGTGATTTCAATCTTCCCTGTATCAAGGTTCTGAACAGGATGATTCCCGCCGCGATGACCAAACTTAAGCTTATAAGTCTTGGCCCCAAGAGCTAACGCAAGGATTTGATGCCCCAAACAAATACCAAATATGGGTATCTTTCCAATCAATTCACTAATTGTTTGAATAGCATAGTCTACAGCGGCTGGATCGCCGGGTCCATTGGAAAGAAACAGGGCATCAGGACTTAAAGCCATAATCCTGTTAGACGATAGAGCGGCTGGCACAACGGTAACGTGACAATTCCTCTCGGTTAGCATCCTAAGAATATTTGTTTTAACCCCAAAATCCATAGCCACCACATGATATTGTTTTCTGCCATTAGCTGGGTAGTCATATTGACTTTGAGTCGTTACGGAATCCACAAGGTTTAATCCCTCCATCAATGGGGATTTACGAACTTTATCTTTTAATTTCTCTTCATCCCAATTGCCAATGGCTATAATACCACGAAGAGCTCCTTTTTCCCTGATATGACGGGTGAGTCGACGGGTGTCGATCCCTTCAACAGCCGGAATCTTATGCTCTATGAGAAAATCCTTGAGGGATTGTTCTGATCGAAAATTGGAATAATTAGATTGGTACTCTCTTACAATAAAGCCTGCCAGATGGACTTTTGAGGATTCCAGGTCTTCTTGATTCACTCCATAATTCCCGATGAGCGGGTAGGTCATGGCAACAATCTGATGGCTGTAAGAGGGGTCGGTCAAAATCTCCTGATAGCCCGACATACTTGTGTTAAAAACAATTTCACCCATACGTGACAGATTGTCTCCCTCGTAGCCAAAGGATTGACCTATAAAGACACTATCATCTTCTAATAATATTTGTCCAAGCATAATTCCTCTATATGGTTTCAGAATCCTCTACAACACTATTCTTTTTCAATTCCTTCCTGTCTGTTCCACCCTTAACATAACATCCGGCACCGATTTTTACCCTCTTGGGAAGTGTACAATTAGGTCCAATCAATGTGATCCCATTATACAAAGTTTTCGGATAGATTGTATTCCTTGAGCTTTGACCTTCTTTCCCAATGACACACTCTTCCCCAATTGTTGGCAGATTAATCGTGCTTTCAAAGGTCTCATCAATAATCGCACGAGTCACGATAGAGCGTTCGCCTATAATCGTGTTGGGCAAGATAATAGAGTTCATTACTTTTGCCTTTTTTGAAACAGTTACCTTTGGGAATAATATAGAGTTATAGACATCGCCATGTATTTGACAACTATCGGTCAAGATAGAATCAATGACCTGAGCTTGTCTTCGGATAATTCCTTCCCCGGAAAACGTAGGAATCATGTTGCCTAGAGGGATGGTCTGGAATAATTGAGCCATAGGTTTCAGCCATTTAATGATTTCCATATTGCTATTGTAATATTCAACGATATTATTGATGGGATGATAATAACCTGATATTTCACGTTTTATACATGAATCCTCATTTTTCAACAGTTCTATTAAATCAGTGATCAGGGAAAAAAGGCTTTCGGCCCTGTCAAACTGAAGTCTTAGGGACTCAAGCAAAATATCTTTTTTGATTAAAATGAGCTCTGTGGTATTGAGAGGCTTGTTCCCAAAAGATAGTTTTATGATCCCGTAAGGTACATCCTCGCTTAGTAATTTGGAAATCGCTTCCTGTAAGTCGCCTATCACGGGATTATCACCATTTATAAAAAGGATATAATCTGATTTATTCTTTTGAAGTAGATTGATTAAGAATGTATTGTAAGGCCCAGGGCCAACCCCCTCTGTTTTTATAGATGGGAATTGGGCAAAAGTTGTTTCATCCTCACACTGAGCCTTAAGAGATTCTGAGACCCTGTCTTCCAACAAGATTATTTCATTGACTTGAACACTTAATCCTATACTAAGAATAAAATCCAGAATCATAAACCGTCCACCAATCATCAACTCATAGCGGGATTGGTGATCGCAAAGAGATAGAAGATTGGATTGATCTGAAGGATAGGATATTAATGTTATTTTTTTCATAGATGATCAAGTCATTATTTTATGAACCCAATCTTAAAAGAAGCTTCAATCAAGATCAGGTATTAGAAACTATATGCTTTTTCCTTAGGATTCAAAGATTGAGTCTAATGTATCATTCCATCAGCAAAAAATAACAATATAATACTAAAAGGCAAAGCCATTCCTTTTTTTATCCCAAGGATTATAATCAAAGTTCAAGGCCTATTAGAAGAGGTTTTAAGTCGCTAGATGAAATCTGTTTTTTGCCATCTTTAATGAGAAATAATATTCCTTTAAGTTGCTCTTTATCTACTAAGGGAAGAATATAAAGTTGATAAAACTTGTTTTTTTCGCTTTCATCGAATAATAGAGAGAAGGCTCCCGAAAGGTTTACTGGGCCCGAGAAATATAGATTTTTCCTTTTCTGGACTAACTCATTTAATACACTGGATCGTTTGTTTAGCTGATCCTCCAAATGCTTAAGGGTATTTATAGAAAAATGATTGTATCGCTCAACCTTATATTCATCATTTTCTAAAACCTTAATCATAAGGACTTTATCTATTTCCAACTGAGTTTCTAAATATGAAAACTGATCCTTCCAATATCGCTGGATAAATCCATTATCAAGATCATGACCTTTTGTGTTAAACCCTTCAATATCATTGATTACATTCCTGAGAGAGTCCATTGATTCGGTGTTTCTTTTTATAATCTCAGACTCGGGAACTTCCACTAGTCCAACACTCGACTCGTCTGAATGGTTGGATAAGGGTTTCTTTAATAGGTGAGACTTGGCTTTTTTAATGTATCTTGCTGTGAATAAGATAATCAATGCCACTAGAGATAATAAAAACAGGATGATAGCAATCTGATAAATGGAGTGAGGTGACATTAGATAGTATCCTTAACAATCAAGACCTGTTGGTGGTTCGTTTTGGACCTTTAAATTCATGTATTCTAAAGTCAGATAAAATAATGTTTATCTTATTGATAACTGATTTAATAATTTTTTCTTTAGTCATATATTTAATAGAGTCGTCTATATGTATAAGCTTTTCTTCTGGAAGAACCTTATGAGGATAGGATAATTTATTCTCATGGAGTATATCTACCAAGTTTGTTTTAAGTTCATTTAAAAACAATGCAATTTCTTTAATAAACCTTTTCTCGTCTATTTCAACTTTTTTAGTGTCTTTAAAGGGTCGATCCAGCAATAAAACATGATCTTCAATCCTTGGGGCATAAGATCGACCAGTTTCACCAATCAGATAGTGAAGATTTTTATGAAAGTAATGCATTAATTTCAGGAAAAAACTATCATTCTCCAATTTGAATATTATTTCGACCCACAAATATTCTTTTTCGTTAAACTCCTTTAGAGCACCCAGGATTTTCTTTAGTTCGTAGGATGCAGAGGAATGAAAATCATAATCTGGATAGGAGGCAATTTTTTTTACATTATCCTCCAGGATTTTATCGACCTTGGCAAGAAAGGGATTCTCTTTATCACGAAGTTTTTCATCCATTTTTTCTTTTAGTTGTTCCAGAGTGCTTATCTCTGTAAAGAAAAAACGATTCATATCAAAACGATTATTAAACGCCACACCAAGACGTTTCTCGAAGGCCTCTATATTAAAAACTTTATCAGTAAACTTCTTTGCATACTCTGAATATTCAGCCCTCAACTTCATCAACACAAGTTTTTGTTCACTGATAGACAGGCTTTTTTTCAAAGTTCTATACTCCAACCCTGAGTGACTTTTCCATACAGTCTGCATTTTACTTAGGAGGCGTTAAAAATCAAGTTCCCGATAGGATAATAAAACTTTGGTTCTTTATGTTTTTCAGATTGATGAAAGGGTAGAACAGACATTCTGTCTGTTCTACCCTTTCCGCCTGAAGAAACCCTGAAGCATCCCCGAAGAATCTCTTAAACAGAAACGGGTCAT
>CAJXGR010000207.1 GCA_913053665.1 uncultured Spirochaetia bacterium | reverse complement strand
TAATAGTCTGTGTAATGCTTACTGATCCAATGTATGCCTGTTTTTGCAACCCCAACGGCTTTTTTATTCGATCAGCAAAAAGGTCACCAATTGTTGTTCAGGTCAAGATTATCAAAAATGATAAATCCCAGTCTCCAGAAGCTGAAGTCATCCATGTCTTCAAAGGTAAATTGGATCATAAGACTGTAGTTATAGAGGGATTTTCATCTTGTCACGTTTATTTTAGAGATGTTCCGGTGGCTAGCACATGGTTCTTAGTCCTTGAAAAGATTGGTTTTAATACTCATCCAGATAAATCAAAAGAAATACCAGTTTTTGCTATTTCCATTTTTGGTTCTTGCATTTTTCGCGTTCTTCTAACCTATTGGACTGAGTATTAAAATGGCGAAAGAATATTTAGATAAATTATCCGCATTTATAGATAAAACAATGGCCGATTGTCTTGATGGCGTGCAACTTGAGTGCAGGCATTTCTTTAGTGGTGCCGCCCTGTATGCCGATGACAGGATATGTATCTCCTTGACTCCCGTTGGCCTGGCCCTAAAACTGCCGGAGGAAACAAGAAATCGGCTGTTAACAAACAAAATAGTAGTACCCTTAAAATACTTTCCCAATGGGCCGATTAAGAAGGATTATGTTCTTTTCCCTGATGGCATTAGAAATACGGGCAATGAGGACTTGGATAAATACGTGAAAGAAAGTGTGGAATATGTCCTCACATTGCCAAAACCAAAGAGAAAGAAGAAGTGATTTTATATTTCCTTTGTGAGATTTCATGATTATCTTTCTAGGGTGAGGGTTCTATCAAAAAAAACATTAAGACAGTTCTGGATAAAGTCACTGTCAAACCCATTGAAACAGAGGAAGACTATGAAAAATCGTTAGACAGGGTATATCAATTGATGAATCACGTTCACAACGCTTCTGAAGGGGATGAATTAGATGCTCTAGCCACCCTCGTGGAAGCCTATGAAGATAAACACTATCCAATGGATTCTGATACAGAAGAATGAAAACTATGGCCTACAAGAGATTTAAAGGGACTGTTGAGTGGAGTCATGAGGATAAGTGCTATTTCGGTAAACTCCTTGATATTAGAGGACTGGTGAGTTTTGAAGGAGATCGTCTGGAAGAGTTAGAAAGAGATTTCAAAGAAGCTGTAGACAACTATATCTATCTTAAGGAAAGCAAATCATGTCCAAAAACATAAAACTCCAGGAGACTCAAGAAGGTACGATTGTCTTTAATTTACCCTTCCCCAAGGACTTAAAAGATCTGAAGGGGATGTCGCCTATTGTCGTGCAACGCCCGTATCTAGTGGATTATATATATAGTTACGGTCAAGACTCCCCGTTCTTTGCGGCGTTAAGCAACAAGATACACCTCGGTACCCGCTGTGACTCATGCGAATACACTTTTGCCACCCCCCGATTGGCCTGTCCTTATTGCGGAGGAGAGAATGAGTGGGTCAAACTCCCAGAGGAAGGGATCATACACACTTTTACCGTTTGTCACTTTGGCTCAGAGAAGTTCCTAGCCGAAACGCCCTTTATATTGGCCCTCATATCCTTTGAGGGAGTCGATACTCTGTTCTTGACCCGGTTAATCGGTATGGATGTTCACTCTCCTTCCCTGGACTGGATTGGCCAAAAGGTGAAACGTCAGTTCATAAGGAACTCTAAATTACTCCCCACGGACGTTTACTACTTACCATCCCAACATTGATCCAGAGGTCAAAATCATCACTTAAAGGGACTTTCTCTCTAATTCATCCACTGAATAGAACTCCCTTAAGATGTGAACGACAGCGTTACGGTCTTTAATCATATCTCCTTTCGCTCCTGGCGGGTTGGACCCTTTGATAATCTTTTTTATTTCTTTATACTCCTCTTCAGAAACTACACCGCTGGTCATAAGATTGAGTGCCACGCCATCGAATCCTGTCCAGAATGCGACCCCCAGAAATACTTTCGGTGAAAAGAAGTTTAGTTCGGTATTTTCCATATTGTTCCCTTTAAATAGATTAAATTGCAAACCTTCTGTAAACTTTTAAGCCTCCAATCATTTTCTCCAGCCCGTATTATTTGTATATTTAATCCTTGAAAATAAACTTGAATAGACTATTTTCTAAATGTATATGAAAAAATATAAAAGTCAAGATCACTATTCTTGCAAAACTCCTGTAAACTCCGGTTTAAATGATGGATAGGGCGAAAACAGATAAAGAGAACAACTTAAGAAATCTTTTTAGCCAATGGGCTGAGGAACAGGCCACTCAAATCGTCAAGCTACCTATGTCCGGCTCCTACAGGGAATATTATAGAATCACGGGGTCGAATATTACGGCTATAGGGGTCTATAATGCGGATCACAAGGAAAATATCGCTTTCTTAAGCTTCACGAAACATTTCTATAAAAAGAAATTGCCTGTCCCAGAAGTCTACGCAGAAGATTTAAACAAGAACATCTACCTCATTCAGGATCTTGGAGACATCACTTTATTCTCTTATCTAATGGATATTCAGCAAGATGGAGCTTATCCCAATGATCTGCTAAGTCTTTACAAAAAAGTCATAGACCAGATCCCCAAGTTCCAGGTTTTGGCCTCTGAAGGACTGGATTACAGCGTCTGCTACCCTCGTGCGGCTTTTGACAAACAATCCATGATGTGGGATTTAAGTTATTTCAAATACTATTTTCTTAAGTTGGCTAAAATCCCCTTTGACGAACAACTCCTTGAAGATGACTTTCACAAGTTCACGGACTACCTGCTCCAGGCAGACAGCCATTATTTTTTATACCGTGATCTACAATCCCGTAATATCATGATCCATGACGATCAGCCCTACTTCATAGACTATCAGGGAGGGCGAAAAGGGGCGTTACAATACGATCCGGCCTCTCTTCTCTTTGATTCAAAAGCCAATATTCCCCAGGGTATAAGAGGCCAATTACTGGAATATTACATGGATACCCTCCAACAATTCACTCCGGTTGATAGGGACCAGTTCATTCAATATTTCTATGGTTACGCTCTCATCCGTATCATGCAGGCGATGGGAGCTTATGGCTTCAGGGGGTTTTATGAGAAAAAGGAGCATTTTCTGGATAGCATTCCTTTTGCGTTAAAGGATTTACAAACTATCCTCAAGATTATCGACTACCCGATCGACACGCCCATATTATTTGAAACCTTCCAAAGGCTTTTGGAGTCTGAAGAGTTGAAGGCCATTCATAAGAAAAAAAAGGCTTTCACGGTCTGGATCAACAGCTTTTCCTATCGAAAGGGAATACCGATGGATCAGTCGGGTGAGGGAGGAGGCTATGTCTTTGATTGCCGTTCTCTAAGTCCTGTCAAACCAGAATATCTGACAGACTCTGACTCAATAGATGAAAAGAACGAGACAGCTTCTTTCCTAAGCCATGTGTATGGTATTATTGATTTATCCATTAAAGGCCATTTGGAACAAAAGAAGAATAGTTTAACGGTTAGCTTTGGATGCACTCAAGGGCAACGACGGGCTGTTTATTGTGCCGATCGTCTTGCGGCCTATCTAAACGGAAAGGATGATATTGACATTAGCCTATCCCATAAGGAAATGGATAATAAATAACCTATAGATTACCTTGTATGGAATGAATCCATCTTATGTATCCAGGCGAACTACGATTCGTCCAGTGATCTGTCCCTTGAGCATTTGATCAATGTAGCCGTTCAGTTGATCCAGACCGCATTCGGTATGTATCCGATCGAAGGAATCAATCTTCCAGGGGTCGGCCAGCTTGTCCCATAAGACTACTTTCCGGCTCAATGGATATTCTGCCGATGAAATACCCAATAAGTTAATGCCCCTCAGGATAAAAGGGAAAATAGAACTCTTCAAATCGGTGGAAGTGACCATTCCGCAACAGCTTACACTCCCCTCATCCATTGTGGTTTTAATGGCCGTCGTGAGGGTTTCCCCACCTACTGTGTCCACAACACCTGCCCATCGCTTTTTCCCAAGAGGTTTTGCTGAGGGATCTTTTAATTCTTCCCTGTCCATCACCTCATGAGCACCCAGACTTATTAGAAACTCTTTCTCTTTCAGCTTACCCGTTGAGGCTACTACCTGATAGCCCAGTCGAGAGAGGATGGCGACTGCCATAGATCCCACTCCTCCTGTAGCCCCTGTTACAAGAACTTCCCCCGCATCCTTCTTCAGACCGTTCAGCTCCAGCTTATGGATGGACATGGCCGCGGTCAGCCCGGCGGTTCCATAAACCATACTTTCTTTTAGCGATAGACCCGTGGGAAGAGGGATGATCCAGCCGGAAGGAACCCTCACGTACTGGCTAAAGCCCCCTGCCGTGTTCATCCCCAGATCATAGCCTGTCACGATCACCTGATCCCCTTCCTTGATCTGCTTATCTCTGGACTCAACAACCCATCCGGCGGCATCAATCCCTGGCGTATGAGGGTAATGTCTTGTGATTCCCTTATTACCTGTTGCAGACAGAGTATCTTTATAGTTCAGGGATGAGTATTCGACCTGAACAAGGACATCGCCATCGGGTAGATCGCTAAGCTTTCTAGGGGTGACTTCTCTCTTAAATTGCTTATCTCCCAGCTCTTCGACCACCAACGCTTTAAAGGTTTCTATCTTCATTTCAATCTCATTTTATTGATCTATTCTATAGTGTTGAACACCATTCCCGGTGGGTTCAAGGAATAATAAAAGCTTAACCCATAGAGAACAGATCCAATCAGGTTTTTATCCATCGACAAAATCATCATCTCTCATTATACTGAGCGATACGGGATATTTTACAGCCATATCTGTAAGCCAAACATGGGGCCAAAAATAACAACATTACCGATTTTCATGAGATCATAACCGACATAGATTTCCAGGGAACTTAAGACCACCCCAATTTTTAGTTTATGATGGAAAAAAAAAGCTTTTCCAAGGGTTCCTAGATCGATGGATGCTCCTATTGAAAGGGGTTTGTGGGATAGATGTTGAAAAAATAAGTACCATGGACACCCCCAGAATCGCCTGCTTTATCCAACAGGCCTCTGCCGCCTATTCCCACATAGAATTGAGCGTATTCATTTTGCGCAAAGCGAAATACAACATTAACATCAAATATTATAAAGCTGTCTGAGCCGGTATTCAACTCCTCATAAAAATGAGTCCAGGTGGTTTCCAGGCCTAGCCGAAAGGACGTATCCATCATCCCACCCCAGGAAAATCGATTGATACGATCATTAATATCATAACTATCTTCTGCAAAAAGGCTTAAAGATACTTTATCTAGCTCTTTGATGTTAAATGATTTATTATGCTGGAAATTGTGGGATATGATCCGTTTATCATCCCTATCATTGTCTGATCCTGGATTACGATCGATTAGTAAATATCCTTTTTTATCATGTTTGTAGGGGGCTCCATAAAAGTATGTCTCATGAGAAAAGGAATCTTTTAACCCATGATGGGTTATCCAAAAAGGCGATATTAGAATATAGCCTAGTAATTCTCCAAGTGGATCGTTTCCATCACTACTCGACCTATTTGAATGACGACGGGAGGATGAAGAGGAGCGGGATTTGCCACCCTGCTTGATGTTACCCCGAGCTCTATCCAACTTACCAGCCAATAATGTTCGGGGGACGTTGAGGCTGAACAGGATTAAAGCTAATAAAGTTAAATATTTCACCTGCTGAACTCCTCGTATACGTGTTAGAAAGAATGTTATCTATAATTGGCTTCAAAGTCAAACGATTTTATTATACTCTTCTCCATCGGTAGGTGGATTAGGAACCCTTTAGACTTAACGAGGAATAGATTGGGACTCTCTAAATCAATGTTTAGAACTCAAGAAGTTCTGATAACCTCTCTCTCTCAAGATACAGGCATTGCATTCCCCGCAGCCCCCTTTAACCCCATTATAACACGTGTGGGACAACTTTCTAACCGTATCCATACAGCCCAGGTCATGGGACAGCTTCCATATCTCCCCTTTTGACAGGTGCATCAGGGGGGTATGAATGATTAAGTCATAGTCCATACCAAGATTAATGGATTGCTGAACGGCCTGAATCGTATTGGAACGGCAATCAGGATAACCACTATAATCTGTTTCGCACATCCCCCCTACAAGGTGTTTGATCCCTTTTTGGTA
>CAJXGR010000206.1 GCA_913053665.1 uncultured Spirochaetia bacterium | reverse complement strand
CACTCAGGCAGAGCCTTTTGCAAGTCTTTCACACGAGCGTCTGTCACTTTTGTATCATAAAGTTTGGGACTTGAGGGATTTTAACCCTTTTCTGAACGCATGAATAGCAAGTAAAGCAGATAACTACCTGAGACGATAAGTAAAGATCCCGGTATAGTAATAATTAGAAGAGTATCACGGTAGTTAACAAGCCCTCCTATCACCATGCCAATGCCAGCAATTATCTGAATTATAGATAATACTTTTAAAAAGACTTTCATATTGATCTCCTCCGATTATTTTTCCCTTCAATAACTTAAATAAGTATACTTTTATCAGCTCATTAAAGCAAGGTTATAAACTCATCAACTGTCAGACCTGAATAACGTATTAATCTGCGGAGGGTGCCAACAGACAGTTCTTTATGTTGAGGGACTGAAAGATTAGCTTTCACACCAGGTTTTGTCATAACCAGATGGCTTCCAACCTGCCCTACAGCTTGCCAATCTGCTTTTTGGAAAGCTTTAACAGCTTCTTTCCCGGAGATATTACCTAGTTTAGCCATAACTTATACAACGACTAAAATAGGCTGTTTCCCCGTACCCTGGGGAAGATTAGAGATGGCTTTCTGGTCTTCTGCCCATAACCAGGCGGTAATAGCTTCTTTTATATTCTCTAATGCTTCTTTTTCATCTTTACCCTGAGAGACACAACCCGGAAGGGCAGGGCATTCAACGACAATCCAATCATCCTTGGCCTGTTCAAGAATCACGTGGAAGGTCATGTTATTCTCCTATGATAAAAAATTGTCTTACAAAGATAAGCAAAATCAGCAAGCTACTCTAATCATTTTTGGATGGATTCCTTATAATGGCTCAAGTCCTGCCGTAATCATCTTCAAGCCTCACGATATCGTCTTCCCCAAAATAATCGCCATGTTGGATCTCGATGAAGACCAGGTTTGCATCTGTAGGATTCTCAATTCGATGAACAGTGTGGACGGGAATATCAACTGATTGACCTGCTGACACATTGATCTTGTCTTCTCCTCGCGTGACAATCCCCTCACCTTCTACTACAAACCAATGCTCACCACGGCGACTATGTTTTTGCAGGCTCAGACGCTTATGGGGATAGACGAGGATCTTTTTCGCCTTGTAGTCCTCGGGATCCGCCAGTATCGTATAATATCCCCAGGGTCGATGATCTTCTCGCTTCCGCTGTTTGAGAATCTCCTTATAGGCGTCTATATAGGCATTGACCATATCATCGACCGAGAATCGTTGTTCAACAGTCTTTCTACAATAGGCTCTGTCTATACTCTCTATCTGGTTGATGGATTTCACCGCTTCATCAACAGTATCGACAAGATAGCCATTCTTACCCGTTTCAATGAGTTCCGGCATACTTCCCTTATTGAAAGCAATAACTGGGGTACCGCATGCCATGGATTCCACAACTGACAAGCCGAAGGGTTCCTCAAAATGGATGGGATGAAGGAGTGCATAGGCATTACCCAGTAATTCATCTCGCTTTTCCGGGCCGACACTGCCGACATAGGTGATTTTATCATCAGCCAGGTATGGCTTGACGTGAATATCAAAGTATTCCTGATCCTGGATGATTCCTGCCATGATAAGCTTTCTATCAGTTTTCAGGGCAATTTCAATAGCTTCTTTTGCCCCCTTGTCGTGGTGAAATCGTCCGAAGAACAGGAGGTATTCTCCTGCTTCAGGCCTGAATGTAAACTGCTTGAGATCGATGCCGTGGTAGATGGTTTTTAGGTAATTTAGTTGATCTGATTTATCAGCATTGCTGATGGACACGTAATAAACATGGTCATCATACTTTTCATAAATCGGGAGGATTTTTGGGGATGAAAAGCCATGAATGGTCGTGATCATGGGTGTGGAGATCAGTCTGGAGTAGGTGAGGGGCATAAAGTCATAGTGACTGTGAATGAGGTCGAATTCATCGGCCTGTTCCATCACTTCGGAAATATGGTGATATTCAACGACTTTGGGATCTATTTCTTTATCTTCTTCGTAACCCTTGGGGATGACCGAAGAAAGCCGTGCTTTGGTTTTTGAATCACCTGTGGCAAAAAGGGTCACCTCAATACCTTGTTCGGTAAGGCCTTCTGTTAGTAGAGAGACTATGTTTTCCCAGGGTCCGTAATGGTTGGGTGGGGTTCTCCAGGCGACCGGTGAAATCATGGCGACTTTCATAATAAACACCTCTTATTTTATAAATGTCTTGACATTAATATATACTTATTAGTGAGTTTTTCATAGGTCATTCATAAATAATGATTCTTTAACTTTTTCTACCCATTGGCAATGGTTTGATTGACTTCCACACAGAGGAATTCAAGACCAATGATCACACACAATTTTTACAAACGAGGACACTGAGATGATTGTAGTATTAACCAGCTTCTTGGCTTGAGTAAAGTCCTTATCACCTTAATGAAAAATTCGGCATGGGCGACCAAGGCACATTCAAGAAATTTGGCATCTTTCTGGTCACGAGGAAAATCTAAAGCGACTTTTACTTCAATTGATCTAGTCATCTTTTCAATACGATCAAACCACTTGTTCAACAAATCTTCAGGCAGGCTAAATTTATCCCTACGAAGAACTTCTTTGTACTCTTCCAAAATCTTCGCTGAAACAATCCACTCAAACTCAGGATGTTCTGCTACAAATAAAATGATCGTTTCAGGATCTTTATCTCTTAGTACAGCAGAGACTAACACGTTTGTATCAATAACTACTTTCATTTTCCTTTTCGATAAATCTCTATTTCACGGACAATCTCTTCTTCGCTGATATTCTGTGCTCGAGATAAGCTCTGAGTTGTTTTAAACAGGGATTTTAACTCCTGAATATGATGATGATCTTTTTCTGCGGCTAATAACACCACTTCAACACGTTGGCCAGGCTGGAAAGGGACATCAGACAGGATAATTTGTTTGGGGTCTTCAACGGTGAGATAGGTTTTATAGGCGATCATAATATTTTCCTCCTACAGTGTAAAATAAGGCAATTTAAGGATAAGTCAATAAAAAGTCAGAAATAGACTGTGTCTCTTTATACTCTTATTTAATAACAAGCTTTTGACTGGTTTAGGGCAATTACAATGGCTTCTTTCACTCCTTTGCCGTGGTGAAATCATGGCAACTTTCATAATAGACACCTCTTATTTTGTAAATGCTTTGAACTTAATAATATTTACCAATGAGTTTTGCATCAGTCATTCATAAATATAATACTTCTTCAGCTTTTGGAAAAGTGACTCAAATGATTTACAATGATGAAAACGCCAGAAAGCTTTATTTATAGTAGGATTTAGTCAAATAGTCTCAATCCACCCAATGATTTCAGGAAAAGAAGAAACGATGATCTTAGCAGACTCTGTTTCCCCCTTATCCCCATGACCATATTGGCAGGCAATAAACGAACAGCCCATCTTCCTGGCCGCATCCATATCTGAATCCCTGTCACCCACCATGACTGCCTCGGTTTTCTCCAACCGATCCCTCTCCTGATAGGCCAACAGTATATCACCCTTATCGCATAGATCGGTATAATTGAGAGTTATAATGGCCTGGAATAAATGGCTTAAATCATAGGTCTCTAAAATCGCCTTCAAATAAAGACTTTGCCCGTTGGAGGCAATATACATCCCGTATCCCCTACGACTCAACTCGTTTAACGTGTCTACCACACCGGGGAACAATTCACCTTCTTTGTTCCGTATGGCCGTTAAAAGCTCTGTCAATATAAGTTCTCTGATTTCTAATATCTCGTCAGGCGATAGAGTGGGAAACAAAGTGCTGTAGATCTCGTTGATCGGAAAGCCTAGTAAGCCTATAATACTGTTCAGAGAAGGAGTAGGAACTCTATGATGAGGGTTTCTCTTATTGAAAGCTCTGATACCCCGTTGGTATGTGGGTAAAATCATTGCCTCAGAGGAGTATAAAGTCCCATCCATATCGAATATAATGGTTTGAATCATTGAAAGACGTTCCTTAATTCTTGTCTGGAGGGAGAAATTGAACCGTCATCTTATCGTTTTGGATCACTCTGTCAATAAACTTCTTAAATTCCGGGTAGTCCTTTCGGCGAATCCTGGCTTTCTTCAGCTCCAGCTTTCGCGTGTACCAAATGGAGTGTCCATGCTTTTCAAACTCTCGGAGGTAGTTCCACATGGGGCTTGTGATCTTGACAGTTTTAGGGAGGCTTTTAACGATCCACGATTTAGGGAATTCCATCCTATGCTTGGAAATAACCTTGAAGGGGAGGGTAAAATCCAGATCATAGTGGCGGATTCGTGGGAAAGCAGTCAAACTGCGATGATGGAGTTCCAGTTGAACCTCTATGACCTTGGCATTCACGGATATAAAGTCCTTCACTTTGAATCGGACAGTATAGTTAAAGGCTTTTTCAATATCAAAGGGGTTTGGGGAGATCAAATCGATAAGCTTGATTTTGTGAGAAACCTCATAGACCGTGCGATAGTTATCGACCAGCCCTCTAAACCTGTCTTTAAGGAGGATCTTAATCATATTCGCCCGTTCACTCACTTCATAAGACCCTTTGGGCTTAAACTTTGTAGTGTATTTTAGCACACCCTTTTCACTGAGTGTTGAGCGGGTCTCATAGAGCATCTGATTCTTTCTGGAACTAAGCTTGGCGATCTTCAAAAGCTGGGGCCTCTTGGAATCCAGGATCAGGACTCGTTTACCATAATTACTTCTGGGGAGATGTCCATAGCGGACAATGGCTGAGTGAGGGTCCAGGAGTCGGTAGCTTTTAGCCGTCGGTACGGCCACCAGGATCCGATTCAGGGCTTTGACAGAAGGAATATCAGGATCCAGATTGTAGCTTTCGTTGGTGAGGGCAATTTTAGACTTCAGACCAATGGCTCTAAGTAGATTCACTAAGAGAATAGCCTTATCCTTTGAGTCGGCATAACGAGCCTTCAAAATGGTGGCAGAAGAGTTAGGGATGTACCCCCCAATCCCAAAAGGGATGGTGGCGTTTGCAATATTCCTGGTGCTGGTGACAAAGTTATACAGAACTTCCACTTTCTTCTCATCCGATGACAGCCCGTGGGTCAGCTCTAAGGCCTTTTGACGCACAGCGTCTTCACTTCGGATCCCTGAAACAATGGTTCTATAGAGTTTTGCATTCAGTTCCTTCCAATTTTTCAGTGAGGAAAAGATTATCTTGGGGACGATCTCCTGAAAAGGTGGTTGAAAAGGCTCTTCGCTGATAACAGGACTATTATCCTTTTCAATAATATAATAATCTTCTTGGTTACGGGTTATTTTCCTGGGCTTCAAGGAGGTTTTAATCCCCTTGAACCAGATTCTTTTCCCCTTGGGAACAATAATAACACCCTTTTGCTTGAGTATGGGGAAGCGATTGGCCAAAAAGAACTCTCCTTCAATGACCCCGCTAAGATCGGAGTGTTCAATGACCAGCTGGTAGCGGAGATTTAAGATAGAACCTTTTTCCACACGGGGGAGAGAGATCGTTTTCACTTTAATATCTCTATAGAGGTCCAGGCGAATGAATTGATTGTAAAAGGGAGTACTGGTGGTGATTTCCGTGGCGTCTATACGTTTATTGTCTTTTGTGAGAGTGTAGGCCTCGATTTTAGTGATTTGCTCATAGCCTGAGCGAAAGTAGATAAAGCTTTTACCCAGTCCACCCTTCTGATCTTTAAGGATTTTGGTCACCTGATGGACTTGGAGGATCACTCGCCCATTGGGTCTAAGCCTGTAAACCACCTTCTCAAGGATAATGACCATTTCTTTATCCCCATAATCGTGGATCCTGCGGGCTCGGGATAGAAGCTCACTCATGTTGACCTGGGTGATAGGGTCGTCAAAGAATTCTTCAACAACAGCTTTATTCTCGCTGCAAGACAAAAACAAGCTGATAACTAATAATACCAGGATTCCAATCTTTTTCATTAAATACTTTTTAAATGTCACTCTGAGCCTTTGGTGTGAGCCTGGTCAAACCCTTGTCAAAGGGTTTCAAAAGAAGAACCTTCACTTCATTCAGACTAATAGGATATTAAAAGGTTCAACACCAATCATCGGCTAAACCACGAGTTTTTTTAAGGACCCGAAAAAATAACACGTTTCTATCATTGACCAATAGTGAGCGGTACATTTTTTGCTAATCGCCGATAACTTGTTAGTATTATTAG